>PKYX01000480.1 GCA_003132825.1 Acidobacteriaceae bacterium | reverse complement strand
TCCCGGCCGTTCACCATAACCCTTGCCCCCACTTCGGTCTTGCCGCTCAGTTCGATCACCCGCCCGTGCTGCATCAAGGGATCCAGTTCGAGGTCGATGGCCACCATGTTCTTGTCTTTCCCCTTGGGAATGATGGTGAAGCGGTTCTTCTCGCTCTCCACCGATTCCTTTCCCGACGCTTCGTAGGACTGTACCATCCAGTAGTACGCACCTTCGCCCAGGCTTGTAACATTAACGTCCGCCGTGTTCACTTTCTTATCTAGCAGTGTAGAAGAAAAGTATGGGTTCCTCGATATCCGCAACCTGTAGCCTACCGCATTCGCCATCGGCGTCCAGGAAAACTCCACGTCCTTCGTCGTCTCACCGGAGGTGAAGAGCGGCGCCATATTGGCTGGCGAAATCGGCGTCGGCGGCCCCGTTCCTTTGTCCTTCTCCATGTGCGCTTCTTCCTGCCGGAAGCTCACCTTCTCCCAGTTGGCCAACTGCACCGTTTCCCCATTTCTCGTAACTTCGCCGGTGCCCTTCTTCATCAAAATCTCGTGTTGATCCGTCTTGGGGTCGTTGTGTACCTGCGCCGTCGATTCCGGAGACAGCGATGCCGTCGCCCCCGCCACAATCACCTGCGATTTCGAGCCCTGGGAATAAGTCGCCGTCGAAAGATCCACCGTTCCCGTGCTCACCGCCACGGCCACGTTGGTCTGCTGCTGATCGTTGGCCGAGTTCTCTTCAATCACGATCAAAGAATCCTGCTTCACGGTGTAGTTGGTACCGTCCTGGAACACAATCTTCGCCATGCCCTCGGGACTGGTCTGCACCACGTCACCTTTTTCGAGCGGCACGCTGTAGTCAGCGGTCAGCCAGCTGTTGCCATTGGCTTTCTTCACGCGCACGGTTCCATCGAGATTGGTAAAGTGGGCCTGCTGCGAACTCATGACCCCGGACTTGCCCCCCGTGCCAGCTCCCGCCACCTGTTCGAGCACCTTGCTGAACACACCGGTGATGGCCTTCATCTTGGCGTCGGTGAACTGCGGAAACGCAACGCGCAGGAATAAGGAAAAGGCAATCACCACGGCCAGTACCGCAAGCAGAACGCTGCGGTAGGTTACCGTCTTCCACGCGACGTGGATTCCCGGTCTGCGCTTTGAAGACACCAGGGGCACGAATGACCAACAAGCCCAAAGAATATCGTGTAATTTCAATATTATCACGAACTTAAGTACCTACCTCGGGGTAATCAATTTGGGTCGCTCGGAGGCCCGCGAATGGCGAGCGAAGGCGGCCGCGCGGGGGCTCGATGCGGCTCGGTCCCGCGCTTGCCGGGTCTCGGGCGGGGTTGTAGCATGGGGTTTCCCGCATTTTCTTGCGATCTATTTTCTCGATTCTCCATTTTCTCGATTGTCCGAGGAGGCTTTATGGCGACCGACACTCTGACTAGCCCTCCGGTTTTAGGCACCGGCTCGAAGACCAAGGTTTACCGGAACTTTATTGATGGCGATTGGGTTGAGTCCTCGACCGGGGAGACCTTTGAGAATTTGAATCCGGCCGATACGCGGGACCTAGTCGGCATCTTCCAGAAATCCGGCAGGGCAGATGTGGATGCGGCCGTCGAAGCGGCCAAGCGGGCCTTTGCCAAGTGGCGTTTGGTTCCGGCCCCGCGCCGCGCCGAGATTGTCTATCGCGCTGCCGAGATGCTGATGGAGCGCAAGGAAGAGTACGCGCGCGACATGACCCGGGAAATGGGCAAGGTCCTCAATGAGACGCGCGGCGACGTCCAGGAAGCGATCGACACGGCCTACTACATGGCCGGGGAAGGCCGCCGCCTGTTCGGTCCCACCACGCCTTCCGAGCTGCCCAACAAGTTCGCCATGGCGGTGCGTCAGCCGATCGGAGTCTGCGGCATGATCGCGCCCTGGAATTTTCCCATGGCCATTCCTTCCTGGAAGCTGCTGCCCGCCATCGTGTGCGGCAACACCTGCGTCATCAAGCCGGCGCAGGATACTCCGCTTTCGACCTTCAACCTGGTCAGCGTGCTGACCGATGCCGGCGTTCCGAAAGGCGTCATCAACGTGGTCACCGGGTCCGGCCCGAGCGTTGGCGGACCGCTCACCGAACATCCGGATGTCAGCGCCATTTCGCTGACCGGCTCGAGTGCCGTCGGCCGGATCGTGGGCTCGACAGCGGCCCAGAGCTTCAAGCATTGCTCGCTCGAGCTCGGGGGCAAGAATCCGATGATCGTGCTCGACGACGCCAATCTCGAGCTGGCGATTGAAGGCGGACTCTGGGGCGGTTTCGGCACCACCGGCCAGCGTTGCACCGCCACCAGCCGCATTTTGGTGCAAAAGGGAGTTTACGGCGAATTCGTGGAGCGCTACGTCGAACGGGCCCGCCGCCTGAAAGTCGGGAACGGCCTGGATGAGACCGTCGAAATGGGCCCGGCCGTCAACCAAACCCAGCTGAAGACCGACCTCGACTATGTGGAGATCGGCAAAGCCGAAGGGGCGAAGATGAAGTGCGGCGGCAACCGTCTGGACCAGGGCGAGTTCGAATACGGCTGGTTCATGGAACCGACCGTGTTCTCTGACGTCGATCCCAAAATGCGCATCGCGCAGGAAGAAATCTTCNNGCGCGCATCCCGCTTTCCACGCGCGAGGAAATGAAAGAAGCCATCGCCGCGGCCAAAGCTGCCTTCCCTGCCTGGCGCGAAACGCCTGCCCCCAACCGCGGAAAAATCCTTTTCAACGCCACACGCCTGATGCAGGAGCAAAAAGAAAATTTGGCCCGGCTCCTGACGCGCGAAGAAGGCAAATCACTCAAAGATTCTCTCGGCGAAGTGCAGCGCGCCATCAACATTACGGAATTCATGGCCGGCGAAGCGCGGCGGCTGAACGGCGAGACGCTCACCAGCGAGCTGCCCAAGAATTTTTCTTACACCATTCGCCAACCGCTTGGAGTGGTGGGCGCAATCACACCGTGGAATTTTCCGGTGGCGATTCCCGTGTGGAAAATTGCTCCAGCTCTCGTTTGCGGTAACACGGTCGTTTTCAAGCCCGCAACGCTTACTCCGCTCTCGGCCATGAAAATTGTCGAACTTTTCGAGCAAGCGGGCCTCCCTCCGGGCGTCCTGAATCTGGTGATGGGTTCGGGCCGCGAGACAGGCGACGAACTGGTGCAGAATCCTCTCGTCCACGGCCTTTCGTTCACCGGCTCGAATGAAGTCGGCTGCGCGCTTTACGCTTCCGGTGCGCAGCGGCTGAAAAAAATCCAGTGCGAGATGGGCGGCAAGAATCCCGTCGTGGTTCTCGCCGACGCCGATTTGCAACTTGCCATGGAATCCACGCTTGCGGGCGCATTTGCTTCCACCGGCCAGCGCTGCACGGCAACCAGCCGCGTCGTGATCGAAGAAAAAGTCGCGGACGAGTTCGTCGCAACTCTCGTCGAGCGCGCGAAGAAATACGTTGTTGGCGACGGACTCGAACCCGGCGTCGATATGGGGCCGTCGGTGGACGAGAATCAGATGAACACCGTCCTGAAATATATCGAAATCGGCAAAAAGGAAGGCAAGCTGCTCTGTGGCGGCGCGCGCCTCACCGGCCCGAAATATGACAAGGGCTGGTTCGTTTCGCCCACCGTTTTCGACCACGTCGATTCAAACAGTTCCATCGCGCAGGAAGAAATCTTCGGCCCGGTGGTTTCGATCATCCCTTGCGAGAATCTCCCACACGCCATCGAGATCGCCAACGGCATTGCCTACGGACTGTCGTCCGCGCTGTACACCCGGGACGTGAACAAGGCCTTCGCCGCCATGCGTGACCTCGATGCCGGCATCACCTACATCAACGCGCCCACCATCGGCGCCGAAGTGCATCTGCCTTTTGGCGGCGTGAAGGCGACCGGCAACGGCCACCGCGAAGGCGGCTTGGGCGCGATTGATTTCTACAGCCAATGGAAAGCCATCTACGTCGACTATTCGGATCGGCTGCAGAAGGCGCAGATCGATCGCCCCGACTGAGCCGAAAGGGGACAAACCATCCCGCCTCATTTCTCTGCCGGATGGACGCTCTCTGCGGTTAGAATTCTGGTATGCCCCTGACTCAAATCCGCGAAATTGCCGCTGCGCGCCGTCTCGACAACGTCCGCTATGCCATCCGCGACTTGGCGGTCGTTGCCGACCGGGTCACCCAGCAGGGCCACCAGGTGCTTTGCCTGAACGTGGGCGATCCCAATATTTTCGACTTCAAGACCCCGGCGCACGTGATTGAAGCGGCCTACAAAGCCATGCGCGATGGAAAAAACGGCTACGCTCCCTCCCCCGGCATTCCGGAGGCACTCGAGGCGATACGCGGCGAAGCGGCGCGCAAAGGGATCTCGAGCGTGGAGGACGTATTTGTCACCGCCGGCGCCAGTGAAGGCGTAGATATCTGCCTGACCGCCCTGTTGAATCCGGGCGACGAAATTCTGACCCCCTGCCCGGACTATCCCCTGTACTCGGCGGTGCTGGCTAAGCTCGGGGTCCCGCTCCACACCTATTTGCTGAACGAGGACGACGCCTGGCAGCCCGATCTGGTGGACCTCGGACAGAAGATCACCTCGCGCACGCGCGCCATCGTGCTCATCAACCCCAATAATCCGACTGGAGCCGTGTGCTCCCGCAAGATGCTAGAACGGATCGCGGAACTGGCGCGTCGGCATAACCTGTTGATCTTTGCCGATGAAATTTACGACAAGCTGATGCTCGACGGGGACTCGCACATTGCCATGGCCTCGGTGGCGCCCGATCTTCCGGTCGTTACCTTCGGCGGCTTGTCGAAGAACTACCTGGCTCCCGGCTGGCGGATTGGCTGGGGCATAGTGAGCGGCGACCGATCGGCCGTAAAACCCTATGTCGAGGGCATTCACCGCTTGTTGCGGGCGCGCCTGTCGGCCAACCATCCCGAGCAGTACGCCATCCGGGCGGCGCTCGAGGGTCCGCAGGATCATTTGGCTGAAGTGGGCCAGAAACTGCGCCGCCGGCGAGACCTGACGATCAAAGCCTGCAACTCGATCCCGCACACCAGTTGCGTATCCCCGCGCGGCGCCTTCTATGCCTTTCCGCGCATTGACATTCCCGAAGGCGATGATGTGTTCGTGAAGGAACTCCTCTTGCAAAAGCACGTACTCGTCGTGCACGGCTCCGGCTTTGGGCAAAAACCTGGGACCCAACACTTTCGCATTGTGTTTTTGCCGGAGGAAGCCACGCTCGAACGGGCCTACGGCTCGATCCACGAGTTCATGCGGGAACGTTATCCCTAGAGGGCCGTCGCGGGATCGCGCGCCCGACTCAATCCGGTTCAATCTCGGGTAAGGAGTGTCGAACGGTGTGCGGGACATCGGCGGGCGCCGGCACCGGCAAAGGGAGCTCGACGGTTCCCAGGTGATTGCTCAGTTGGTCCGCGATGCCCAGGCGCAAGGAAACGGCTCCGACCGGCACGTCCACCTCCTGGTGGATGTGAACTCCGCCGCTGATCACATCGCGATAGTCCGCCGCCCGAAGATCGCTCGCCCAGAGCGCGGAGAAACCGCTCACCTGCCGGCCTTCGTCGTCAAAACCCGCTATCATCAGCTGCAACGCCGCGTGACGAATGTCGTTCTCCTGTTCAATGAACCGCAGATCCGAGCTGTTGACCGCGTAGTCGATACCGTAGTGCTGCACCTCGACATCGGCGGAGAGGCCGGGCACGGTCTTTGAGGCCGGCAAAGGTTTTCCCATCTTCGTGCGGTTGGCCTTATATTTGGCTCCGAGAGGCACGACGCGCACTTCGAACAGCACTTGGCGTGATTGCGGCGAGCCGTGCTCCATGGCCACGGTTCCGATGTTCCGCAAAAGATCTCGGCTGTTGACCGGCGCATAGGGATCCTCCGCAAAATACCCCGGCCGGTAATGCAAATGGCATCCCTTGTCCGCCACCCCTATTTTGATTTTCCGGAACCGGCCGTTGTAGTTCCGGTTGGCCGGGGTGTAGGAAAGCGTGTAGTAGTTCGATCCCTGTTCGCTGGCCGTCGCCATGGCGTCGCCAATGCCATTGGTGTTGTAGAAGGCCTTGCCGCCGGTTTCTGACGCAATCTGATTGATGGTTTCGAACTCGGCGGACTGGCCAGCCAGGCTTTGCATCGACTCTTGCAGGAAACTTTCGTTCGGTGAAACCACGCTCTCTCCGTAAATTGCGCTCGTTCCATTCGACGAAATTACTCCCGCCGCCACCCCGACGGCCTGTCGCGCTCCCGCCGGAGCTAGGCCGGTGCTGTTGGTCGCACTGATCGAACTTCCCGTCATGCCCCGAACATCGACCGGATATACGGCAACGTGTCCCTGGGCAAGAAGATTGCTCGCGCGCTTGATCACACTGCTGTAGTTGTGATTCTCTGCCGCAGGGTTATCCGGATCGGCGCCGGGAGTGATTCCACTCGGGAACGAACCGGAGAGCCAGATCAGGTTCTTCCGCCCGGAGACTCCCGCCAGATACCTTGCCAGTTGCGACAGGGCATCGATCGTGATTCCCACCCGCGCGTCGGTGTCGCTGCCCTGTTGCTCGGATTGCAGGTCCTGAATACCGCNNGTCGCTGCCCCGGCCGTCTGCCAGCGTACATTTTTCGTTTCCGACTTCTTTCCGCCGACGGCGGCGAGCAGCAGATTTTCGTCGCTGGTGAAGCCTTGGATCAAACGCAGGTGTGAACTTCGGTCTGCAGTCAAGGCGCAGAGAGCAAACTGCGAGTCCTGGGCTTTGCTCTTGAGGAACTTAACCAGTTCCCCCCGCGCGTACGGCTGGTCGGCCGATGGTGTATTGAGCAGGTCCAGCAAAATCACCGTGACCGCACCGGGTTCGGGCGCTTGGGTATCGTTGGTGAAAATATTTGGCGATGGCTTGGCCGGCCGGGGCGCAGTTGGGGCCGGCTCGAGGTGGGCAGCAGAAAACTCCCGGAAATAACTGATTTTCTGCGGGCTGCCATCTTCCGCCAACTGGAAATCTCGCGGCGGCAGTCCGCGGACCGGATGGCCCTTGGCATCGGTCACCACGACATCGACCACCACCGCCTGGGTGCTGGCTTTGAAAGTGGCCAGAGGCTGGCCTCGGTCTGGCGCCCGACCGATCGTTGCAGTCGGGGTGGGGGCCGCGCCGGGCCCGCTTCGGCCGGCAGAAGGAGCGGGCGGGGCCGCGTCTGCAGTCGGGTTGTCAATCGAAGCCGAGGGATGCGGCGTTTCGGGCGCCGGTACCGGCGAAGCGTCCCCCGCCGCTTCGGCGGTCCCCGCGGTGGCTGGCGGGTCAGGGCTTCCGGCAGCAGTCTCCGCTGGGGAGTCGGCATCCGGTTTTGCCGGGAGCAAGTAGAGGCCCGGGGAATCGGCCTTGAGGGCGGCAAACTTCGCCTGCTCCTCTTCCGCAATGGGCGGCAGATCGTAGAATTCAATCGCGGATTCGGCGAGTACGGCCAATTGCCGGCCGTCGGGAGAGAGCGAGAAATTTTGCCCGTTCAGCACCGGAGCTCTCATGGCTACGGTCTCGACTGGGTCCCCGCTGGCGGTTTCAAAGATCTGAACCTCTTGTTCGAGACCGTGGTTGAGGTCCGCGTCGTCCCCCGGAGGGGCAGCCGAACCGGGAGCAGCCGCGAGGCGCAAGGTGCTGACGCCAAAACGGCTGCTGTCCCCGCTGCGCGAGACCGCGGGGTAATAGCGGTACTGGTCCCAGCGTTGCCGCCACAGGCGGCGTCCGCTGACCGTGAAGCCAGTCAAGCTGTAGTCGTTCGTGGTCAAGGAGCATCGCCCGATCACCAAGGATTGGTTGCTCGGATAGAACACCTGCGGGATGCATCGTGATCGCACCCGGGCGATATTTTGTCGCTGGTCCGGCGTAGGTCCGAAGCGGAGCAGCCACAAATCGCCCTTGTGAACGAAATTGGCATAGCCGGTGCTCGTTCCCTCCAGGTCCACAATACTGTCCAGTCGGAGGGTTCGGGCGGGCGCCAGCGAGTCAAGGTCCAGAAATTGGAGCACGAAGTGGGGTTTGGCTTGGTCTTCAGCCTGCGCCGACCCCGCGGGCGGGGCGGGCCCGGTCTTCGCCTTCTCCGCAGTCTCGACCATCACTTGCTTGTGGTCGGCAGTGACCGCCACCCATAACAAATCTTCGGGCGAGGTGATCAGCGGTTCAGGCTGCAGAGTGGAATCCACCCGGTACAGGCTATTCCACTGGCGCAGCAGAAACCGTCCGGAACCCAAAGGCCAGAGATAACGCTGCTGGTCGCACAGGTACCAATCCCCCTGGCTCACGACTTTCCCGCTCGGCACTTCTAAGATGACGGCGTGCACGGTGTGCCCGTCGTGGTCGGTCGGACAGCCCGAGCCCCGTTTGACCAGCTTCCTCGGATTGAAGGTGAGCAGCACATGGTCTCGATCCACAAAATCCAGGGAGACGCTGGCTTCGTCGCTGAGCCGCTCGACGCGTGATGGTTCGCGATAGCCGAGGGCCGACAAGTCGATGCGCGCGACGGCTTTCCTAACCACGCTCGTCGCCGACGGATTGCCTTCGGCCAGGAGCGCGGGGGAAAAGATCGAACCCAGGAAAACTACGGCCAACGCCGCCCGGAGCAAGCCGTGCACTGGTCCGAGACCCGTTGCGCCGCTGGTACCGGTGGCTGAACGCGCGACCAAGAATACTGCCATTCGGGATCTTCTCGAGATCGTGCTCGGATGGCTCAGTCGAGCCACCTTCGAAGGGGGAAACGCGGTGCTTCCCGGCCAACTCCGGCAAGCCGAGCCGACTCTCCCACGAGTGTTCGCCATTGTACCCTAGAGGCGCGTCATCCCCGTATGGCCGGCGGCATGGAGAGCGCCCGATACGCGAGGACCGTTTCAGACTTCATGCCTGACGGATTTCACGCCGCACCTTCCCGCGCCGGGGGCGCCTCTTGGTCTTTCCCTGGGAATCTGCTTAAATCGTCTGACAGTTTGATCTCGGAGTCCAGCGTCTTGATTGACATTCACTGCCACATTCTTCCCCAGGTGGACGACGGGGCCAAATCCTGGGACATGGCGCAGGAAATGTGCCGCATGGCGGCCGCCGATGGCATCGAACACATCGTCGCTACGCCGCACGCCAACGAACGGTACGCCTACGACCGCGCAGCTCTGAGCGCCGCCCTCAATCAATTGCGCCTGTTAGTGGGCCCCACCCCCAAGCTCAGTCTGGGGTGTGACTTTCACCTTTCTTACGAAAACCTGCAGGACGCGCTCGTGCAGCCGCAACGATACATGATTGAAGACAGCCGCTGCCTGCTTGTCGAGCTGAGCAACTACAGCATCCCCTCAAATATCGAAGAGAGTTTTACCCAGCTGGGGGGCAAGGGAATCACTCCTGTGATCACCCACCCCGAGCGCAATCCAATTCTGCAGAACACTCCGCAGCGGGTGCTGCAGTGGGTCGAGCTCGGCTGCGTGGTGCAGGTGACGGCGTCCGCGCTCACGGGATCGTGGGGAGAGCGGGCGTGGCGCACCGCCGACTGGTTGCTCGAGCGGGAAGCCGTGCACGTACTGGCCACCGACGCGCACGACACCAAGCACCGCATCCCGGTGCTGTCGGCGGCCCGCCGAGAGGCCGAGATCGTCTGCGGCGCCCAAGTGGCCCAGGCCCTGGTCGATGATAATCCCCGCGCCATTGTCAGCGGAAAAACCCTGCCCTATTTTCCCGATCCCGTCATGAAGCGCTAGGCGGTAGCAGGCGACCGATGGTTCGGGCGATCTGTCCCCTCGTGCGAAACCCGTGGCCGGCTGCGGCACCGAAACTCGGGCCGAGACGTGATTTATTTGTGGGGCGGGTGGGAAGCGGGATCGGGGCTCGGTGCCGGGACGGCGGAACGGACCGGGGCGCTCGCTGCCGGGACGGGCGGCGCAGGGGTGGTAGCCGCCCCCGTTCGGCGCGCTTCCGGCTGCGCCGTGGTGGTCATGGCGCTTTCGGGATTGAGCAGATGTTGGTGGTCCGGCCCGAGCCCCAGCTTGATAAGAGCGCGGGCATCGGGAGTGCTCTTGTTCTGCCAGCCATTGTCACCCTGGTAGCGTTGCATCGCTTTCTGGGTGGCATCATCCCAGACGCCCGAAGGCATACCCGACAGATAGCGCTCGCGGATCAGGGCCTGCTGGATTTCGGTCGCACGATCGGCATCGATTTTCTGCTGGCCGCGCTTGCGCCAGTTGGCGGTGGTCCGGCGCGATTTCCTGTGCTTGGCGGCGGTCTTCTGGGGGACAGACTTGGCCACGGGTTTCGCACTGGCCGGATGCGACGAGGACTTCGGCGAGGGCTGGTCGGCGCTCTGGGCGGTCTGGGCGTAGGCGACGGCAGCCACAAACCACAGCGCCCATACCACCGTCAGGAATCTTGCCAAGGCAGCCGGCAAGCGCAAGTTTCACCTCAAATTTTCATCATCCCCTGAGCGCGAGGCCAAGGGGCCTTCCCGCTGGATGCGGGAACCCGTGGCAATGATCCCTCAGTTCGGGGCGCAAGCGCCAGCCCCAAACGAGCCCGTCCACGGTTACGGAAGTGTGCCGGCCAAAAAGATGGTGCCGTCCTGCGCGGCCGCGCCACGCTGGCGCACGAGGAACACGACGTCCTGACCGCTCTTGAGGCTAGACTGGATGCGCCCGAAGTCCTCCTCATTGTTGACTGGTTGCTTATTGACTTCTAGGACCACATCGCCGCGGGCGACACCCACATCATCTCCGAAGGAGCTGGGCTTGACGTCCTGTACGATCACGCCCTTTCCCGCGGGGATTTCCAGACGGTCTGCGATCTCCGGCGTAATCGCCCGCACCGTGATACCGAACTTGCTCTCCTTGGGGGCCGCATCCTCTCCGTTGTCGTCGTCATCGTTCAGACGGGTCGCGAACAGCTTGGCCCGGTCGGCGACGGTAACCGTGGCGTCGTCTTTTTTCCCGTTGCGAACATAACCCAGATCCACTTTCGCGCCCGGCTTGCGGCTGGCGATGTCGGCCACCAGTCCGTCGCCGGTTTTTACACCCTTGCCGTCCACGGCGATGATCGTATCCCCGAGCTTGAGACCGGCCTTGTCCGCCGGACTGCCGGCGACCACGCTCGAAATGGTAACCCCGGAACCCCCGCCGTACACGCGCGCGATGGCTGGATTTTCCTGCGCGTCAAACATGATGCCGATCGAACCGCGAGCCACGCGGTGGTCTGGCCCGATCAGCTGGTTGTAGACCGAGACGATGGTATTCGACGGCAACGCGAAGCCCACTCCCGCATAGGCATTGGTCTCGCTCAGAATTGCGGTATTGATGCCGATCACTTCACCGTTCATATTCACCAGCGGCCCGCCCGAGTTCCCCGGATTGATCGCGGCGTCGGNNTCCATGCTGTCGGAGTTGCCCAGCTTGGCTGCCGGCAGGGGATGATCCACTTCAATCTTAATGACGGCCAGATCGGTTTCCGGGTCGGTGCCAATCACTTTAGCGTCGTGCAGCACACCCGGCGGATCATCCTGCAGTTTCACCCGAATGCGGTCCGCTTTCTCGACCACGTGGCGGTTGG
>PKYX01000482.1 GCA_003132825.1 Acidobacteriaceae bacterium | reverse complement strand
GGTTTGAGATCGACGAAGAATTCTGTATTAAAAAAACCTGTGGTATCGGTTCCGTCGTCCGGCCGCCCCACCTGGCTGGTGCATTGCGGAACCTCGGGAAAGGCGCAGAGCATGACGCGCGCCTGGTTCGCCACGCGGATGCCTTCATCTGGACCAGTACTGGGGGCAAGCGTGCCTCGCACCCAAAGTGCGCCTTCATCGAGATGCGGCAGGAACTCGGAGCCGATAATGCCGCCGAACGCCAGGAACAGCATCAAGGCGGCGGCCAGCGCGCCCCCGCCGAGGGTCAGTCGGATGTGGTCGAAGCACCAGTCGAGAGTCAGGGCGTAGGCCCGGTTGAGTTTCTCAAGAACCGGGTTCCTCCACTCTTTGATTTTGTCCTTGAACAGCATGCTGCACAGCACCGGCGCAATCAGCAGCGCGAAGATCAGCGCCCCCAGCAGAGCAAACGCCACCGTCCAGGCCATGGGACGAAACAAACGGCCTTCCACCCGCTGCAGGGTGAAGATCGGAAGGTAAGCCGTGATGATGATAATGCGGGCGAAAAACACCGGGCTCTGCACTTCGTGCGCCGCGACCGCGATGGTCTCGAGGAAGGTTCTCTTCCCGCTGGCGAATTCGGTATGCCGCAGAATGTTTTCTACCATCACGACCGAGCCGTCCACCACCATGCCGAAATCGAGCGCGCCGAGCGACAGCAGGTTGGCTGGAATGTGCTGCAAGTCGAGCAAAATCGCGGCAAACAGCAAGGAAAACGGAATGGTAAAGGTCACGATGAGCGCGCTGCGCACGTTGCCCAGAAACAGGAAAAGAATCAGCGTGACCAGCAGCACCCCGTTGGTCAGATTGCGCAACACCGTGTGCGTCGTGTAGTGGACCAGGTCGCTGCGATCCAGGTGGGGGACAAACTGGACCCCGGGTGGCAGCAGGCCGGGCCGGTCTTTGGTTCCGTTCAGCTCGGCGATTTTGGCGTGCAGCGCCTCGAGTGTGGCATCGGCTTCGGCGCCTTTGCGCAGCAGCACGATGCCCTCGACCACGTCGTCGTCATTGACCACCGTGCCATCCTCGCGGTGGATTGTCTTTCCCAACTGCCCCAGGCGCACTCTGGGCGCCTGGGCTATGCTGGCAACGTCGCGCACCCGCACCGGCGTTCCCCCTTGCACTTTCACGACCGTGGCGCCGATGTCGTCTGTAGTCTGCATCAATCCCACGGCGCGCACGTTCAGCGCCTGCTCCCCACGCTCGATAAAGCCGCCTCCGGCGTTGGTGTTGTTCGCGGCCAGCGCTTGCTCCACCTGGCTGAGCGACAGCCCATAGGAGACCAGGCTGTCCGGGTCAATCTGCACCTGGTACTCGCGGGTCGGGCCCCCGAAGGGGTTCACATCCACGATGTTGGCAACGGATTTCAACTGATTGACCACGTACCAGTCGTTCAGCGCCTTCAACTCCATCACGTCATAGTTCGGATTGGTGCTGCGCAACGTGTAAAACATGATCTGCCCGGTCGGGCTGTAGTCCGGCCCGAGGCCCGGATTCACCCCGGTCGGCAGCGTCACCTGCTGCAGCCGGTCGAGCACTTCCTGACGGGCGTTGAAGGTCGAGATGTCGTCGTCGTAAATGATGGTGATGACCGACAGCCCGGCCAGCGAGACCGAACGGAGATGGGTCAGATGCGCCACCCCATTCAGTTCCACCTCAAGCGGTACGGTGATCTGTTGCTCGACTTCCTCGGCGGCGTGTCCCGGCCACTGGGTGATGGTTTGGGTGTAGGTATCGGCGACGTCGGGATAGGCTTCGATGGGCAGATTGTGAAAGGAAACGATGCCCCAGAGAAACAGCACCAGCGCGCCCCCCAGCACCAGCAGGCGGTTGCGCAAGGCAAAATCAATCAGGGACGCGATCATTCCTTGTTCTCCGCCATGGCGGTGGAGAACTGAAGCGCATTGGCCACCACTTCATCCCCGGGCGCTAGAGCACCCTCGAACTCCTGGAAGCCGTCCGCCGTCACCCCGGTGGCGCGAACTTCCATGCGGCGAAAACGGGCCGGGCCATCCTTGCGGAACACCCAGTCCTTGTCCTGCAGGCGCATGATGGCCGTGCTCGGGACCACCAGCACGGTCCCCAATTTGCGCGAGCGGAAAGTGGCGGTGGCAAACATGCCGGGGCGCAGCACGCCGTGGGCGTTGGCCAGCACGATGCGCACCTTGGCGGAGCGGGTGTTGGGGTCCAAGACGCGCGAGATATCGGCCACTCTGCCGTGCAATGCCCGGTCGGGGAAAGCGTTCAGGCGAATCTCAGCCATGTCGCCTAGGGCAACCTTGCCGAGATCGTTTTCAAAAACATCGCATACCACCCAGACCTGGCTGAGGTCGGCGATGGTGAAAAGATTGGGCGTATTATCCAGGCTCTTGATGCCTTCAAACCCCGCCACGTTCTGTTCGACGATGGCCCCGGAGACCGGCGCCCGCAGCTCGATCAGCGGGCTGGGGTGCGCCAGATCGCCGCCCAACACGCGAACATGTTCCGCCGAGGTTTCAAGATCCACCTTGGCTTTGTCCTCGGTGTCCTCGGCGGCCTCCACGTCTTTTTCGGCCATCGCGCCATGGCTATAGAGGGTCTGCGCGCGCTCAAGACCCTTGCGCGAGAGCTCCTCGTCCGCCCGAGCCTTCCGGTAATCCGACATGGCGGCGGCCAGGTCCGGACTGGTGATCACGAGCAGGGTCTGGCCTCGCTTCACGAAGTCGCCCAGGCGCACCTTCAGGTCGACCACGCGTCCCGAGCCGAGCGAAGTCACATGAATGGTGCGCGTGACGTCAGGGTTCACGGTGCCGTTGGCGGTGACTTCTGTCGGCAGCGCGCGAGCCGCGACCTTGGCCAGCGGGAACATCCCGGAATGGTCCACGTCATAGACCCCGGGCTGGAGCGTGATTTCCGCTTTGGTCGGCGGGGCGCCCGCGTCGTGCGAGCAGGAGCCGGCGGCCAATGCCAGGGCGAGCGGAAATAGCAACGCCAGCGACCGGCGCCACGCTTGATTCTCGAAGCTTCCTTGTTTCATCGATTCTCTCCAGCCTCCCGAGAACCTTCCGGGGAGCCAGCGCTGGTTTTGGCCACCACGGCTCGGCCACTGCGGGGATGCACGGTTGGATGCCAGAAATCGGCTCGCAAGAAGCGGCGCCGCGTGACCGCACGACAGCCTCCGGCAATCGCCAAATCGGGGCTCACTTCACACCGGGAAATTTGCCGCGGCTTGCGGTTGAAATCACGCAGCAGAACCCAACCTCTAACTGAGGCGGAGGGAGGGAGGGGCACGGCTGGTGGGCGCACCCCGGCGCCGGGGTTCGGGCAGAACCACCGGGGCCAACAAGACTTTGCCGCACACAGCATGGCTGGGATCGCCGGAAAACGGACCGGCCTCGACCGGGGAAGCGTCCGCGCCACTCATTCGCACCTGCGCCTTGTGCCCGGTTGCGGGTCGGAGCGCACGCTTCGAAAGGCTGGATTCTTCGAGCTCTGGCCGCATGGCGTGCAGGTCATCGGTGGCCGAGACCACGGGAAAAAGCACCATCAGGAGAGAGGACAGCACCACCAGCGAGCGCCAGGAATCGAAGGGGCGCGATCCGCGCCTCGAGGCCTCGCGCCGCCATAGCCAAATGGCCGGCAGCGCCAGCGTCAGCCAAACCAGGTTGAGCAACAATTCCATGGCCTAGCCCAAGTTTTGCAGGATACCCGAGTGAAGTCAACGTGACCACCGGTGCCCTGATCGCAGTCGAAGACCGACTGCCGCAGGGCAGGCGCATCCTCCAACTGGCGACGGACGGGGTCTAGCGACCGACGGTCTCGGCCACGAACTGGGCGAACCTTTTTACGTCTTCTTCCGTGGTATCGAAGGAGCACATCCAGCGCACCATCGATTGCTCTCGGTCCCAGTCATAGAAGAAGTAACGCTTCCGCAGCTTGGCGATGGCGGAGCGCGGGATTTTCGCGAACACCCCGTTCGCTTCTACTTTGTAGGCAATCTTCACCTGCGGGATCCTGCGAATTTCCTTCTCCAGCAGCTTCGCCATCCGGTTGGCATGGCGCGCGCTCCTCAACCACAAACCGTCGGTCAGCAGGGCATCCAATTGCGCCGAGATAAACCGCATCTTGGACGCAAGTTGCATTCCCTGCTTGCGAAGATACAAAAAGTCCGGGCTGAGCTTCGGGTCAAAAAAAATGACGGCTTCGGCCCCCATGGCCCCGTTCTTGGTTCCTCCGAAGGACAGAACGTCCACTCCCAGGTCGCGCGTGGCCTGGCGCAAGCTGAGTCCCAGGCTGGCGGCGGCGTTGGCGATGCGGGCGCCGTCCATATGCAGAAACATGCCGCGGTCGTGGGCAAAGCGGGCCAGGACCTGAATCTCATTCGGCTTATAGACAGTGCCCACTTCGGTGGCCTGCGTGATCGAAATCACCCGCGGCTGAACATGATGCTGATCTCCTGCGCCGTGGCAGGCCCGGCGAACCGCTTCCACCGTGAGCTTGCCGTTCGAGGTCGGAACCGGGACCAGCTTCGAACCTACGAATTTTTCCGGCGCCCCGCATTCATCCTCATAGAGATGCGCTTCGGTCCCGCAAATCACGGCCTGGAAGGAGCGGGCGAGCGCGGCCAAACTGAGAACGTTGGCCGCGGTGCCATTGAACACCGGGAAGACGCTGATGCCGGAGCCAAAGTGCTGCTCGAATCGGCGTATGGCCGAGCGGGTGAAGGGATCATCCCCGTAGCCCACGGTATGGCCCCGGTTGGCGGCGGCGATCGCCTCGAACACTTCCGCATGCATGCCGGCATTGTTGTCGCTGGCGAAGCTGCGGGCGGGTTTCATGGTTTGAACAATGTAGCAGACGAGCCGGGTCGCGAAACTATTTCGAGTCCTCCGGGTCCCCCCGGCTATCTAATTCCCTAAGATCACGTCGAATTGTGATTAGAGTTTTCTAAACCGCCCGGGCGGTGGAGTTCTGGCCGCCCCATAAAGCTGGATGTTAGGGTACAGGTGGTACCGAAAATGCGCCCCATGGCTTTCAATCCCGGTGCGGGAACGCTTTGTCGGCGGAGTCTGTCCGCCCGAATCGTAGGGCTGGCCCTACTGGCCCTGGCTGCTTCGGGCCTGGGTTGCAGCGGTGGATCCGCCCAGAGCGCGCCAGCCGGCGGGCCGGGCGGGATTCCGGTCAAAATCGAAGTCGCACGGGCGGTCTCCATCCGCGATACCACCGAATACGTGGCTACGCTCAAGTCGCGCGACTCGGCGGTCATCATGCCCGAGGTCGAAGGCCGAATTACCGCGATCTACGTGCACTCCGGACAGCGCCTGGCGCCCGGTGCGCCGCTGATGCAGCTCGATCCTTCCAAGCAGCAGGCCACGGTCAACAGCCAGCAACACTCGCAGGCGGCGCAGTCGGCAAACCTGAAATGGCTCGAGGAGCAAAACCAGCGGACCAGCGCCCTGCACGCCGCCGGGGTGGTCAGCCAGCAGGAACTAGACCAGTCCAAGTCCGCCCTCGAGAACGCCCAGGCGCAGTTGCATTCTCTCGACGCCCAGGTGCAAGAGCAACAAGTGCAGCTTCACTACTATCGAGTAGTCGCCCCCGCCGATGGGGTCGTCGGTGACGTCCCGGTCCGGGTCGGCGACCGTGTGACCACGACCACGGTGCTGACGACGGTGGACAAACCGGGCAGTCTCGAAGTCTATATCTATGTGCCGATCGAGCGTTCCTCGCAGCTCAAAATGGGCCTGCCGGTACAGATCGTGGACAGTGCCGGCAAGGTGATGGCGGAGAGCCGCATCAGCTTTATATCGCCCGAGGTGGATAACACCACCCAGGCCGTGCTGGTCAAAGCCAGCATCGCCAACCATCAAGATCAGCTGCGCACCTTGCAATTTATCCGCGCCCGCATCGTCTGGGGAACTCACGAGGGGCCGGTGGTGCCGGTGCTGGCGGTTTCCCGGGTCGGCGGTCAGTACTTCGCGTTCTTGGCCGAGCCCGAGGGCGGCAAGCTGGTGGCTCACCAGCAGCCCTTACAGCTGGGCGATATGGTGGGCAACGACTATGTCGTGATCGACGGGATCAAGCCCGGCGACAAGATCGTCGTCTCCGGAACCCAGTTTCTGGTCGATGGAGTGCCGGTCATTCCTCAAGGCTGAGGATGGCGCCAACGCAAAATGGGAAAAACCGGCTTGGTGCCTGCGGGCCGTAACTCTCCGACCTGCTCCACCGAATGAACCCCGTGACCCAGGCTCGTGGGCAGTGCGGTTTAGCGTACCCATCTCATGTTCGTTGATTTTTTCATCCGACGGCCGGTATTCGCCACGGTTTGCGCGCTCCTGATTATTCTGGCGGGCGCCGTGGTCATCCCTTCGCTTCCGATCGCCCAGTTCCCGACGCTGGCGCCGCCGCAGATTTCAGTCGCCAGCTTCTACACCGGTGCCAGCGCGCAAACCGTCGAAACCGCCGTCACCATTCCCCTCGAAGAGGAAATCAACGGCGCCCAGGGGATGAAGTACATCGCCTCGAGCAGCGGCAATGACGGTTCCAGTTCGATCGTCGCCACCTTCGACCTCGACCGCGATCCGGACCTGGCTGCGGTCGACGTGCAAAACCGGGTGAACACGGCGCAAGGCCGCTTGCCTGCGGCGGTCAAAGCCACCGGCATCGCCGTCACCAAGGCGTCCAACAATTTTGTGTTCGGCGCCGCCCTGTTCTCCGAAAGCGACCGCTACACTCCGTTGTTCATGAGCAACTACCTGGACGTTTACGTTAAGGACGCGCTGAAGCGCGTGCCCGGAGTGGCCGACGTCGTGGTTTTTGGCGCGCGCAAATACTCCATGCGGCTGTGGCTCGATCCCGAGCGCATGGCCAGTCGCGCCTTGACCGCGACCGATGTGGTCAACGCCCTCGAGGAGCAGAATGTCGAGGTTGCCGCCGGCCAGGTGGGGCAGCCGCCCATCCAGGTGGGACAGCAGTTTCAGATCAGCGTGCGGGCCATTGGCCGGCTCACCGAGCCCTCCGAGTTCGAGAACATCATTCTGAAGGCCAATGGGGATGGCACGCTGGTGCGCCTGAAAGATGTGGGCCGCGCCGAACTCGGCGCCGAGGACTACAGCACCGACCTCATGTTCAACGGCCACGATGCTGTGGGTTTTGCCATTACCCAGCTCTCGAGCGCCAATGCTTTGGAAGTGGACCGCCTGGCCATCGCCGAAATGGATAGGCTCTCCAAACGGTTCCCTCCGGGCATGAAGTACAAGAACGCATTCGACACCACCGACGCGGTCGGGGAATCGATCCGGGACGTGCTTTCGACCTTGGTCGAAGCCATTATCCTGGTCATTCTGGTGATCTTCATTTTCCTGCAAGACTGGCGCAGCACCATCATCCCCGCGGTTACCATTCCGGTTTCGCTGATTGGAACCTTTGCCTTCGTGAAGATCCTGGGATTCTCGATCAACACCCTGACCCTGTTTGGCATCACCCTGGCGACTGGCCTGGTGGTCGATGACGCCATCATCGTGGTCGAGAACGTCAGCCGCCATCTCGAGGAGGGAATGGCGCCGGTGCCGGCCTCGATCGCGGCCGCGCGCGAGCTTGGTGGTCCG
>PKYX01000104.1 GCA_003132825.1 Acidobacteriaceae bacterium | reverse complement strand
GGCGGAGCCTCAAAGAAACCGCGGTCCGCCTCAACCTCACCCCCGCCGGAGTTCTGCTCGCGGCCTACGCGGAAGCACTCACCTTCTGGAGCAAGAGCCCCAGCTTCCTGCTGCAGCTCAGGTCGTTCAACCGCTTGCCTTTGCACCCGCAGGCCAACGACATTCTGGGCGATTTCACGTCCGTCGATTTGCTTGAAATCGACAATGCCCAGGGGAAGACATTCGAGGCGCGCGCCCGGCATCAGCAGGAACAGCTCTGGCGAGACCTGGAGCATCGCTATTTCAGCGGCGTCCGCGTCATGCGCGAACTCCAGCGCTTTCAAGGAGTGGGCCCGAAAGCGATCGCGCCCGTGGCTTTCACCAGCCTGCTGAATCTTGGTTCTGGAGGCGAGGAAACATCGTGGCTGGGCGGGCTGGGGGAGAGCGTGTACGCCATCACCCAAACCCCCGAGGCGTATCTGGACTGCATGGTGCAGGAGCACCGAGGCGCGCTCGTCATCCACTGGGACGCGGTCGAGGAGATGTTCCCCTCCGGCCTTCTGGACGACCTGTTCCCGGCCTATTGCTCGCTGCTCGAACAGTTGGCGGCGGAGGATTCCAGTTGGAGCCGCACCCTGGCGGAGAACTCGCAGAAGCTCCTTCCCGGCCCGCAGGCCGGGTTGATCGCACAGGTGAACGACACCGGCGCTCCCGTGAGTGATGAGTTCTTGCATTCGCTGTTTCTGAAGCAAGTCAAGGAACGCCCGCATGCGATCGCAGTCTCGACGCCCACTCGCCGCATGAGCTACGCGGAAGTCTACGACCGCGCCTGTCGGGTGGAAGAAGAGTTGCTGCCTCGGGGCTTGGAGCCGAACCAGCTTGTCGGCATCGTGATGGAGAAGGGATGGGAGCAGGTGGTTGCCGTGCTAGGCGTGCTGTTCGCGGGCGGCGCCTACATGCCGATCGATCCTGAGTTGCCAGCGGAACGGCAACGCTACCTCATCGAGAATGGGGATGTGAAGGTCGTGCTGACACAATCGGCGGTCCGCGAGCGCGTCAGCGTCCCGCACGAAGTCGAGGTGTTGACCGTCGACGGCCTGGACCCGGTTGCGGGCAGAGCTCCGGTTCCACGCACCCGGCAAAAACAGGAAGACCTGGCCTACGTGATCTACACGTCGGGCTCGACCGGGCAGCCGAAAGGAGTGATGATCGACCACCGCGGCGCCGTGAACACCGTGCTCGACATCAATCATCGCTTCGGGATCGGTCCCGAGGATCGGGTGCTGGCGCTTTCGCGATTGGACTTCGATCTTTCTGTCTATGACATCTTTGGCATGCTGGCCGCGGGAGGGACGATCGTCATGCCGGCGGCGGAACGGTCGCAGGACCCAGCCCACTGGGCGCAACTGCTAGTCGCAGAAAGTGTCACCGTCTGGAACACGGTGCCGGCCTTGATGGGATTGCTGATGGGACAAGCCGAGCAGGGCGAGGCGATTGGGCAGTCGCTGCGCGTGATCATGCTGAGCGGCGACTGGATTCCGGTGGGGTTGCCGGGACGGATTCGGCGGCTTTTGCCGAAGGCGAAGATCATGAGTCTGGGGGGTGCGACCGAGGCGTCCATCTGGTCCATTCTCTATCCCATCGAGCAGGTGGACGCCGGGTGGAAGAGCATCCCGTACGGCCAGCCGATGCGGAACCAGACCTTCCATGTGCTGAATCATGCGCAGGAGCCGTGCCCGGTGTGGGTGCCCGGACAACTCTACATTGGAGGGATCGGACTAGCCCGGGGCTACTGGCGGGATGCCCACAAAACCAGCGGCAGCTTTATCCATCACGCAACCAGCGGAGCGCGGCTCTACCGGACCGGCGACTGGGGACGCTACCTGCCGGAGGGCAACATCGAGTTCATGGGCCGGGAAGATTCCCAGGTAAAGATGCAGGGCTACCGCATTGAGCTGGGGGAAATCGAAGCCAAGTTGCAGGAGCACGAAGCCGTCGAGCATTGCGTGGTCGTGGTACGGGAAGATGCTGCGGGAGAAAAGCACTTGGTGGGATATGTCATTACCCTCGGAGCACCCGTCGAAGCCGCCGCCCTGCGGGAGTTCCTGCGGGCCAAGTTGCCGGAATACATGGTNNCCTGCCGATCAGGCGGAAAGCATTTTGGCATAGCCATGAGCGTCAAGCTGCCGAGTGGTGGCGACAATCTCCCGGGGGCCGCCAGGCTTGATCCGCCGACGATCGCTCCCGCTCTTGGCTGGCCGCTTCCCCCGCCCGAGGTTCGCCTGGCGAGCACCGAGGCACACCTCTGGTGCGCGACCATGCGCGCCTTCGCGGAGCAGATCCCGCTTCTTTCCGCCCTGCTCTCCTCGGCCGAGCGGCAAAGGGCGGACCGCTTCCATTTCTCAAAGGATCGTGATCACTACATCATTCGCCGCGGCATTCTTCGCGTCCTTCTCAGCCGGTATCTGAACACCCATCCCGCAGAAATCGAATTCCGCTACGGACGGTGGGGGAAGCCGGAAATGAACGGCGGCTCACTCGACCTTCATTTCAATGATTCGCACTCCGCCGATTTGGCGCTGTACGCAGTAACGGTGGTCTGCCCGATCGGCGCCGATATCGAGCAGGTCCGGCCCATTGAGGAATTCGAAGACCTTGCCTCCCGGTATTTTTCTCCGCGGGAATCGGCACTGATTGGGGCGCTGGCCCCGGAGCGCAGGATGGAGGCGTTTTACAGCCTCTGGACTCGCAAAGAAGCATTCCTCAAGGCAACGGGCGAGGGTATCGGTGAAAACCTGGCAGAGATTGAGGTTTCGCCCGCCCCCGGCCAAGAGCCCGCGATCCTTCGCGTACCCGGACGGACGCCCGGTCCGGCCGGCTGGAAGCTGCGTTCGTTCTCCCCGGCTCCAGGATATCTGGGAGCCGTTGCATTTCAAGGCGACATTTCCGCTTTTCGCGAGTGCGTCGTTCCCGTTTCCTTCACTTCACAGTTTGCCCGATAGGGGTCGCCCCCTCTCGCGTCGCTAACCGCGCAATGCGAATGTCGATGCCGTCATCGCCGAGGCCATCATCTTCGATTCCATCGGTCGACTCCCTCCATCGAGGACCAGAAGTGGAAGACAAGAAGTGGAGGCCAAGAAGTGGAGGACCGGAACCTACAGATGCAACGCGGGAACTAGGGTCAGAACAATAGAGGCGGGGAAGAGCCGTGGCCTGCCGGTTGAGAGATTTTCACCGGCAGACCCACGCACTCATCACAGAGCATCGAATCAGAAAACGAGATCCCGGGATCAAATGTTGAACGAGTCAGCAGCGGCGACCCGTCCATTTGTAAGAGAGTATATCGGTTGGGCGGCCGCCTCTTGTCAACCAGCCATCCTTCATTTGTCAAATGTTTGTAAAATCGCAAGGCCGACCCATCGCGCGGACGCGTCGTTCAGGGGCGACCATAGGCCGGGTTGTCGGGTGTGGGCGGATCATAGTCCTGGCCGTACTTGTTCTGGTGCGCCAACTGGAGGCTGGCTGCGCTAAGCCGGATCACTCCGAGGGTTGAGGTGTTGTCCGAAACCTCGATCTCCCGAGTCATGGCGTTCAGCTGTTCAGGCAATGCCGCTTCGTACCAGATATGAAGCGCGTAGCGGCCCGCGGGCACATTCGGCATCACTACCTGGCCCCGACTGTCTGAAATCCCGTAGTAGGGAGTGGGCAGGGCGAGGATCACCGCACTCATTTCAGGATGGATGTCGCAGAAGATGTAGGAAATGCCGGGCTTATCAAACCTGACCTTGCGTGAGCTGCCAGCCTCGTAGAGTCCGAGATCGAAGCGCTTGCCCTCAAACAACGAAAAAACGTTGTGAAAGAAAGGATCACGATTGGGAAACTCCACCACCGAGCCGACCGGCACGACCAATAGGTGGGGCTCAAAGGTCTTGTTTCTCTGAATCAGCTGCGGTCGCCGGGCCTCCGGATTTTCGGGCGAAGCGGGCGCAACCGGAGTCCCCACCGGGACCAGCCAGAGGACTGCCTCCCCCGCCCGGTGTAGTTTCGAGATCTTCCCGACCTTGACCAAGACGACGTGAGCCGTCACGGTTACGTCCTGCGCATAGGCAAGACTTGCGCCTAACAGCAGCGCGGCCAGCCAACGGCGATCGGGAGAAAATCTGGCCATACTCAGAACAGAATCCCCATCATCAGGTTCACCTGCCCGGCGGGGTAAACATCGCTGTCAATGTGAGACGTTTGCAGGTGCCGGTACTCGGTCGAGAACAGCAGGTTGGAGCGAGGCCGGTAGACGAAGTTCACGAGCGAAGCGACGTTCCGAACCAGGGTGGGATCGAGGTAGCTCTGACTCAAGGGAAATGCTCGCACGTCGGCCGCAAACGGACTGTCCACGCCGAATGCGCCGTTGAACTCGAGTTTGGCGAAAGGCTTGATTTTGAGCTGAGTCCATCCGCCCATCGCGTTCAGCGCACGAATCTGGGTGGTGGAATCGAGCGGGTCGCCACTGAACAGCACACTCCGGCCGATGCCACCGCCCAGGCCGCCCAGAGCGCGGCCGCGATAGAATTCGCCCGAAAAACTGACCCACCGGCTCAAAGGAACATCCCAGTCCGCCATGCCCGCCCAGCCGGAGGCCCGGCGATCGAAACCCCAGTCCTGGCGACTATAGTAGCCGGCCGTGCCTAGGGTCGCAGGCTGGCCGAGAAACGTCCCCGTCCAGGCCGCCCGCGCTCCGTAACCCGGCTGGCCCGAAGCCTCGCCCGCATCGGGGACGCGGCCAGTCACAACATAAGGGGGCTCCCCGGTCAGGTTGTCCAGAATGCCCGCTTGCAGGGTAAGGTTTTGCCCCGGGGAAAGGTCGAAGCGATGCTCGATGCGGACCTGCGGAATCCAGCCCCAGAGATTGCCCGCATAGCTAAAGGTTGGGAGCGCGAGGGAAGCGAACGAAGTGGGTGAAAGCGGGGAGAGGAACAAACTATCCTGGCCGGCCACGATCGAAGTGTTCTCCCAATCCATGCGCAGGCTGGCGACGCGCAGCCGGAACAGACCGCCGTCCACGCCGTTGGACACGTTGGGGAACCCGCCGGCAAAATCAGCCTGGAAGTTTCCCATGGTCTTTGCGCCCGCCAAACGCGGGCCAAAGACTTCCAGGCCGAGTTCGGACTGCCGCATGGTGGCGCCGAAATCGCCGCTCGAAGAATAAGAACTGGGTTCCTCGGCATAGCTCGGGAAGTCCTGGTTGTCGGTTGTCCCTCGATCGCTGAACAGATTCAGCAAGACAATGCCCGAGAGCCGCATCCGGTATTTCGACGCGCTCTCGACTTTGGTCTGGTGCTGCTGGTCAATTTTGTCTTCGAGAAGCTGGGATGAATCTTCGAGCGCGGAGACTTGCTCGGCCAACGATCGAGGAGGCTCCTTGACGCCGGGGTTCTGGCCATCCGGAGTGACGGCTGCGGTCGAGGGGGATTCGCCGGAACCGGGCGGCGGGGTGGCTTCTGAGGCGGTCGACGGACTCCGGGTCATTTGCAGCTGTCGGCGCAATTCCGCGCTTTCGATGCGGGATTCGGCCGCCTCGGCGCGCATTTCCTCCACCATGCTACGCAGTTCGCGCACTTGCGTCTGCAGATCGTGCACGGCGGAGGCCAGCGAGTCTGGCTGGGCGGTTGGCGGGGCAGGCTCTTGCGCCCACCCCCACACGCTGAGCGCGATCAGAAACAACGCGGTCGCGCTGGATCCGCGAATCCAGCCAGACAAACGATTGCCTTCCCTCACAATTCGCCTCCCGAAGAAGACTCTGGAAGTAGCCCAATGCAGGGTTGTCTCATCACCCTGAGGCCAGTGCCTCGATGGGGCTTGTTCCCGGTGGGGAAATCCTACTCCGATTTTTCGGGTTTTGCCCGCACCAGAGGCGGCAATGGGAGCTTGCCCTCTACGCGGACCTGCGAGTTGCCGGAAGGGGAGGAAGAAAGCGGAAGGCGCAGTTTGAACACCGTTCCTTCTTCCGAGGTTTTCTCCATCATCACATCCCCCCCGTGATCCTGGACAATCTTCTGTACCACCGTCAGGCCCAAACCGGTGCCGTTTTCCTTACCCTCGCTGACAAAAGGTTCGAAGAGCTTGTCCCGGATGGCCAGGGGTATTCCGTGNNTGTCCCCGTTCCCGAGAGATGGCCTCGCAGGCGTTGAGCAGCAGGTTATAGAAAACTCGCTCCATTTTCTTCGCGTCGAACCAGCCGGTGCTGTTGCCCTCCTCATGGACGGTGATGTCGACATGATGGAATTCGGGATGGAAGCGCACCGCCTGCGCCACGCGCTCGGCCGTCTCCCGGACGCTTCCGTAGATCGGCCGCAGCGATTCCCGGGTGCGGGAGAACTCCAGAAGGGAATCGATCAAATCGGTCATCTGATTCACCGCGACCCGAACTTCCTGGTAAAGCTCCTCGCGTTGCTCCGACGAGAGACGGCTTTCACAGAGAAACTCTGCATTGGCCACGATAGCCGCCAGCGAATGGCGCAAGTCATGCGAGATGGAATTGGCCATGCGTCCGATGGTGGCCAGACGTTCTGCTTCGAGCAGTTCTTCCTGGGTTTTTCGCAGGCTGGTACGCATGCGATTGAAAGCTCCCGTCACCTCGGCGACCTCATCGCCGCCGCGGGCATCGAGAGCATAGTGGAAGTCGCCCTTTTCAAGCGCCCGCACGCCGGCCACGAGATTACCCAGCGGACGGGTGAAGGTGTGGGAGACGACGAAGACCAGGACGCTGCCGCCCACCACCGCGGCCAACCCCAGGGCCAGCAAAACACGGTTGAGATCGTCCAGAAATGCAGTCGCCTGATCGTAGGATTTCAGCAGCATGAGTCCGACCGGCGTTTTGCCGCTCGCCAATTGCAGCGATGTCCCTAGAAAACGCTCCTCCCCCAAGCGCACTTGCTCGGGAACCGAAACCCCAGCCGGGTTGCGCACCACGGGGTAGCGTGCGAGTTCGGCCTGTTGCGAGGAGGCGAGAGTGCTCTTGACGATGGCATCGCCGTAGTAAAACGCGACTTGGCTGGCGGCGACCTCGGCGACGACTCGGTCGTCGATCTCGTAACCGACGACCAGGATTCCGAGCAAACGATTCTCGGCAGCGGGGCCGAAATAGATGGGTTTGAGAAAAACTTCGTAGAGATGTCCGTCGCCGAACCACCAGGAGTCGGTAATGTCCTGGTTCAACGCAGCGCCGAGCGATTCCTGCGCCATGTCTCGGGTCAAACCTGGAGATACCGTGTGCAGCGCAACCACTTTCCCGCTGCGGTCTGCCAGCACAAACAGGTCACTGCCAGCCAGGCGCCAAAGATCCGCGGACGCATCCTGGATGGTGGCTTCATGCTGGGTGGTCATCAAGGCCCGCAGGTTGGGCAAGTCCGCCAGCAGCTCGGCGGACCGGGTCAGTGTGACTTCACGTTCCCGTTGGAAGTTTTGGAAGGTGCTGACGGAGTTGCGCAGGTCCGCGAAAATTTCCTGCTTTACCTGCGCCTGCACGCGGTGGCGTACGAGCAGGAGGCTGGTGGAAGTCAGGCCGGTTGTGATCAGCAGCAGAGAAAGCAGAAACTTGGTGCGCATCCGAAGTTTCGCCATGCGTACTTCTCCGCGGTCCCCGAAATTGTTGCTGAAACTCGGAAGGCAATTCGAAGGGGCCGGCTTTTCAGAGGCCGAGGAAAGACTCGACCGAGCTCATCAGCAACCACTTAACGCACAAACTTGTAGCCCACGCCGTGGACAGTCCGGAAATGCACCGGGTTCCCCGGATCCCTCTCCAGCTTCTGCCGCAGCTTCAAAATGTGGTTATCCACGGTGCGGGTGGAAGGATAGTTCTGGTAGCCCCAGACTTCATTGAGCAGTTCGTCCCGGGTGATCACGCGCTCGGGATTCTGTATCAGAAACTTTAGGGTCTTGAATTCCTGCGCAGTGAGCGCAATCGACTCCCCGGCGCGCATGACTTCCATTTTGGTGAAGTCCACCGAGATGCTGTCGAAGGAAACCACATCTCCAGTTCCGGTCCGCGCTGAGCGGCGCAATGCTGCCCGCACCCGGGCCAAGAGCTCTCGCGGACTGAAGGGCTTGGTGACGTAGTCGTCCGCGCCCATTTCAAGCAGCAGCACCTTGTCAGAAATGTCACTGGTGGCGCTCAGGACGATAATGGGAACGGTCGGCGACTGCCGTTTGATCTCGCGGCAGACGTCCCGACCCGACATGGCCGGCAAGCGCAAATCGAGCACGATCGCGGCCGGCGCCATACGGCGAAACGCCTCGAGCGCAGACTTCCCGTCGGGGCTGATTTCGACGGTAAACTGTTCCGCTTCGAACAGGCGCTTCAACGCCTTCTGCACCGCGTGGTCATCTTCCACCACCAGGATTCGTTCGGTAGGAATGGTGCCTGAATCCATGCCGGAAAAATCTGCAGCCAGGGGACGTTGTACAGCGGGGCCCCGGCTCCCCTCCACTCTCATCATGGGCGCTCCACAATCCCCGAGAAGGTTCCGTCGGGACTGCAGATCAAGCTTACTACCAGTCCCTGCCCTTGCACGGCCGCGCCCCGACTATTGACATTTTATTTACAAATCGACTGCTTGACCCCGGGGGATGCAGCGCGGGACTAAAACCTCCCGCCCGGTCGCGAGAAAAACGCGAGCCTCAGCTCCGGCGGGGGAAGCTGATTCTAGATGATTTACGGGCCACCCGCACAGGAACCCGAGTCAGGGGTGCGGGGCCGCGTTCGGATCAGGGGCCGGCGGCTTGGCAAACGTTGCTTCATCGACAGGAACATTCTGCTCGACGGTCTCTAGCTGAACTATCGAGCTCCCACCGGGCCGAGCTGTGGTCCAGGCAAACGGAATCTTGACGCCGTTCTGATCGCGGTAGTCGGCGTAGTCAATTCGCGTCGGGTACAGGCCGAGCGGCGACTCCGCGTAGCGTACCTGGCGTACCAGCAGCCCCGACTGCTCGTCGAAATAAAACTCCACCGGCGACTGTCCTTCCCGCAAGCCGATAATCTGATACGCCTCACGGTCTCCAATTTTTTGCGGGGGCCCGACCTTCAGTTCGCTGAACATCTTCTTCAAGTCGATCGGCAAGTGGAGGTCGGCATCGATTTTGGCGGCGGCCAGGTCTGGCCCTTCCATGTCCCGCGACGGGCGGTGGGGGAATGCGGTCCACCCCTCATGGCCGTTGTAGGCGACCACGCCGTCGCCATTGGGATAGTGCGTCACCACGGCGCTCTTGTCCGGAGATTCATTCAGAATCTCCACGGGAAACTTGTGACCGCCAAAACCGGTGACCGTGCCCTTCCCGGAGCGGGTGGAAATCTTTTCGATGGCGGCGGCTCCGCCGACGGCTTGCACGTATTTGTCGACCACATCGCTCGCCGAGGGCAGTTTGCTGAGATCGGGTTTCTCGGAATCCGGCGGCGCAGCCATCGCCTCCGCCGCCATCGGCTTGCCGGCTTCATCACCAACCACCGGGACCGACACCGGCTTCGGCGAACCGTTGTGGCAGGAATTGCAAGTGACTTCGCGATGGCCTCCGAAATTGTCTTTGTTGATGGCGAACATCATCGTCATCATTTTGCGCGCGATCTCTTTGGGTTTCTTGTCATCCTGGTCAAAGTGCCCCTCCACGTGACAAAAGTTGCACCCCACCCCGAGCGATCCGGTGATGAACTGCATCGCCGGAATCAACTGTTCGGCCGGCACTCCGGTAAGCACCTTGATGTTTTTATAAACTTGTTCTGTCGTCTTTGGGGCATTCGCGGGATCGGTCTTTGCCGGCGGCGCGCTCATCGCCGACTGGGCGCTCATTGCGGTTATGGCCACGGCCAAAATTGCCGCCAACGCAATCCCGGCAAGAAGCGCACTCTTGAAGTTCTCTTTCATCTGCATTCCTGCTTCCTCGGTTCGGAGTGGACCTGCCAGTTTAATCCAAAACCGCCGCGCGTTGCGAAACTCCGGAGGCCTTTCGGTCGAGCGAATCCCCCCAAGCTATAATCCTGGGGCTCGCGACTCCTTCACGGTGGTGGGCGGCAAGCGGGTTGGGTCGCGGGTCGGATGTGGACTGCGCCGCCTGTCGACAGATTCCAATCGCAATCCTCGAGCGTCGAAAGGGACCGCATCATGCGGAAAATTATCGCGGCAGCGTTTGCCATTCTCATTTTTCAGCCGGCGTTTGCCGAGCCGCCGGCTGCCCATCTCATCGCCAACCTTCCCGGCAGGACCACGATCAGTTTGGATGGAACTTGGAATGCCATCGTCGACCCCTACGAAACCGGCCTGGGCTCTCGCTTCTACGAGAACGCCAAGGCCAAGAGCCCGAGCGACCTCGTCGAATATAACTTCGATACTGCGGGAACCTTGCAGGTTCCCGGGGATTGGAACACGCAGCGCGAAGCGTTGCTTTTCTACGAAGGCCCGCTCTGGTACCAGAGATATTTTTCCTATCACGGGCGTCCGCACTCTCGCGTATTCCTCTATTTCGGAGCCGCGAACTACGAAGCTCGCGTGTGGCTGAATGGCAAGAAGCTGGGCGAACACGTGGGTGGATTCACGCCCTTCAATTTCGAGGTTACGGGCCAAATCGCGGACGGTGACAATAGCGTCGTCATCGAAGTAAACAATACCCGGCGTCAGGACGGGGTCCCCACGCTCAACTCGGATTGGTGGAATTACGGCGGCCTCACCCGCAGCGTGGATTTGGTCGTGCTCCCGGAGACGTTCCTCGAGGACTACTCGGTGCAACTGGCCAAGGGCGCAACCGAGGAAATCGCCGGCTGGGTCAGACTCGAGGGCGCAAGCCAGCCACAGACCGTCACGCTCGACATTGCTGAGATCAATCTCAAGAAAACCCTGACCACCGACGCCTCCGGCTATGCCGCATTCCGGTTTCCCGCCAAACCCCGCCTCTGGTCGCCCGAGGACCCGAAGCTCTATCGCGTCGTGCTCACCGCCGCGGGCGACACCGTCGAGGATCAGATCGGGTTCCGCAGCATCGAGACCCGAGGCACGCAGATTCTGCTCAACGGAAAGCCCATTTTTCTGCGCGGCATCGCCATGCACGAGGAAGCTCCGTTCCGCGATGGCCGTGCATTTTCGGAGCCAGACGACCGCGTACTTCTGGGATGGGCAAAAGAACTGGGATGCAATTTCGTTCGCCTGGCACACTATCCTTACAACGAAACGATGATCCGCCTCGCCGATCAGCTCGGTCTGCTGGTTTGGGAGGAGGTTCCGGTTTACTGGAACATCGCTTGGGACAATCCCGCGACGCTCGAGAACGCGGAGCAGCAGTTCCGTGACGCGGTCGCTCGCGATCACAATCGCGCTTCGATCGTTCTATGGTCTCTTTCGAACGAGACGCCCCCGTCTCCCAGTCGCCTGGAGTTCCTGAAAGCAATAGCGGCGTACGCCCGCACCCTCGACGACACCCGCCTGATTACTTCCGCCATGAATCACGTCGACAAGACGGGGGAGGGTACCCGGACGCTCAACGACTCGCTCGGCCAATACTTGGATGTGCTGGGCCTCAATGNNCAGTACCTGGGTTGGTATGAGGGCCGCCCGGAAGACGCCGATCACACCGAGTGGAAGATGGCGTTCGAAAAGCCGCTGATCGTCAGCGAGTTTGGCGGGGGCGCGGTCTTTGGCTACCACGGCGACGCGAATACTCGTTTTACCGAGGAGTATCAGGCCAACCTCTTCGAGCACCAGCTCAAAATGGTCGAACGCATCCCCTCGCTCGCCGGCATGTCGCCCTGGGTGCTGATGGACTTTCGCTCTCCGCGTCGCATGCTGGCTGGTGTCCAGGACTTCCACAACCGCAAGGGTCTGATTTCAAACCGCGGTCAACGCAAACAGGCCTTCTACGTCTTGCAGAAGTTCTATCTCGACATGGCGGGGAAAAAATAGCCGCATCCTCTCGGTTGGAGGCGGGCATTTACAATCNNGGGGCATGAGCGGCTGGAGCGGTTCCGAGGATCGGGAATCCCTGCGAGCCTTGCAGAGTGCCGTCGATCTTGGCTGCAATTTTTTCGATACTGCCTGGGCCTATGGCGATGGAAAAAGCGATGCCTTGCTGGGGCAGATCCTGGCCGGGAACAAAGGGAAGCGCCTAGCGGCCGCATCCAAGATCCCGCCGATGAACTCGAAATGGCCGGCCTCTCCGAAGGACCGGTACAGCGACGTCTTCCCCGCCGCGCACGTTCTTAAGTACGCCAGCCTCATCCGCGGCAAGCTGGGAGTCGAATCGATCGACCTCCTGCAGTTTCACGTCTGGGAAGATAGCTGGACCGACGAACCAGAATTTCGCCAGACCGTGGAGAAGCTCAAGCGCGACGGGACCATTCGCTTCTTCGGACTCAGCCTCAATCGCTGGCAACCGGAGAACGGCATCCGGGCCCTGCGTAGCGGACTGGTCGATGTGGTCCAGGTCATCTACAACATCTTTGATCAGAATCCGGAGAACGAGTTGTTTCCGGTTTGCCGGGAGCTCAACATTGGCGTCATCGCCCGGGTGCCGCTCGACGAAGGCAGCCTGGGAGGGAAAATGACGCCTGAAACAAAGTTCCCGGGGAGCGATTGGCGCTCCAAGTATTTCGGTCCCGACAATCTGCCGAAAACCCTGGCGCGGGTGGAGAAATTGCGGAACGCTCTGCCCCCGTCCTTGAGCATGCCGCAGGCGGCCCTGCGGTTCATCCTCTCAAACCCGGCGGTGAGCACGACCATCGTGGGCATGAGGAAACCGGACCACGTTACGCAGAACATCGCAGCCAGCGATGCTGGCCCGCTCGATCCGGCCGTGCTCGAAGCCCTCAAGGCGCACCGCTGGGATCGCACGCCGCAACGCTGGTCCGACTGAAGAACCGGTCCGGCAACTAGCGGCTGACCACTTGCAGCGGGACAGTCTCGGTCTGGGCGGAACTCGGACCGACCATCAAGTCGAATGTTCCCGGCTCGACCACCCGGTTCATGTTGAGGTCGAGCAACGACAACGCATCGGGGGTGAGCGGGAATTCGACCATGGTCTTCTCTCCGGGCTTCAGTTTCACCCGGCGAAGCCCTCTCAACTCCTCGACAGGGCTCGTGACCGAGGCCAGGCGCTGATGAATATACAACTCCGCCACTTCATCGCCTTCCTGCGTCCCCGTGTTGGTCACATCCACCCGGACGGTGGCATTGCCGCCGGTTCCAGTCGTTTCCGGCTCGACCCCGAAGGTTATCGAAATGAAACGTCGTATAGCTGAGTCCGAAGGGGAATAGCGGCTGCCGTCCCGCAAACAGATAACTGCGGTTGGCGGAAGGCTTGTGATTGTAGTAATCCGGCAACTCGCCCACCGAACGCGGAAACGTGATGGGCAGTTCCCCCCCCTGGATTTACGTCTCCAAACAACACATGGGCCGCCGCGACTCCTCGCTGTTCCCCTAGATGCCAGCCTTCGAGGATGGCCGGGACGTGCTCCTCCACGTAGTTGATCGACAACGGAGGTCCATTGATCAGCAAGATCGTCTTTTTCGAGCGCCGCGCGGGAGCGTCCCGGCGCCAACTGATCGACCTTTTCTTCGCGCGTCATCCGTGACAACAAGTCGGCCGTACGCTATTCGATCGGCAGGCTTGGATTGCGATAATCGGGCACCATCTCCTGCGCGTTCCCCATTCCGGCAAGAACCAATACAAAGACCAACCAAGCAGCCAGACGCATACGGCCTCATCGGAGGTGGAATGGAGGAACTGGAATGGAGGAACTGGAATCGAAAGCTTTATGACACCCGGAGGACCGGTCGATGGCGGGAAAAATCGATCGCGGAAGACCCCGGAAATCCGGGCGCTCACCTCCCACCGTCTGCGTCTTCGAAAGCGCGGGGGAGTTTTATCACTCCCCAACTGGAATTGCCCCGAGCACCAACCAAGTTTTAGGGTAAACTCTACGTTTCGCTTTTTAGCCCAAGATCAGCCCTGGGATATTCCCCCGGCAGAAAAAATCCGGCTCAGATGCCGCCAGTTCGCAAATTTGTTGTATTGTCGCCATTTTTCGTTAACGTTACCGAAAACTCATTAGTCTTCTGCTCATGATCGAGCGCGGGAGCCAATCATCAAGCTACTAGGCATAGACATCGGCACGGGCGGCACACGCGCGCTGGTCATCGACGAGCAGGGCCGGGTGGCGGCATCGGCCACCGAGGAACATGCCCCCTTCGCTTCGCCGCAAATTGGCTGGGCCGAGCAGCAGCCGGAAGACTGGTGGCGGGCCTGCGGGTTGGCGGTTCACAAAGCCTTGGCCCAGGCGAGCCTGGGCGCGGATGACATCGCCTGCGTCGGATTCTCCGGCCAAATGCACGGCGCGGTCATGCTCGATGAGCAAGACCGCGTGGTGCGCCCGGCTCTTATATGGTGCGATGTGCGCACTGAGGAGCAGTGCCGCGAATTGAACCGGAAGATCGGCGCGGAGCGAATCATCCAGCTCACTTCGAATCCGGCCCTCACCAACTTCACGCTCACCAAATTCCTCTGGGTCCGCGAGCACGAGCCCGAGAACTGGAAGCGCGTACGCTCGGTCATGTTGCCCAAGGACTACGTCCGCTTCCGCCTGACCGGTGAGCGCGCCATCGATATGGCGGACGCCTCCGGCACCCTCATGCTGGATGTTGCCAACCGCCGCTGGTCGGCTGAGATGCTCGCGGCCGCAGAAATCGACCAGCGTCTTCTGCCCGCTCTTTTTGAATCTCCCGATGTATGTGGCAAAGTTTCGGTTGAGGGCGCCTCCGCTACCGGTCTCAAACCCGGCACGCCGGTGGTGGCCGGTGCCGGCGATCAGGCTGCGGGAGCCACCGGCATGGGGATCGTCGCCCCCGGAGCGGTCAGCGCAACCATCGGGACCTCGGGCGTCGTCTTCGCCGCAACCGACCGCCCCGCGCTTGATCCCAAAGGCCGCCTGCACACTTTCTGTCACGCCATTCCCGGCCGTTGGCACGTCATGGGAGTCACCCAAGCCGCCGGGCTGTCCCTGCGCTGGTTCCGCGACCAATTCGGCACGGGCGCCGCCGATGGGCGCGATCCTTACGAACGGCTCGGTGAGGAGGCTGCGACCATCGCTCCCGGCTCGGACGGCCTGTTGTGGACGCCGTATCTGATGGGTGAACGTACCCCTTACCTCGATCCCCAAGCCCGCGCCGCGTTGGTCGGCCTGACGGCCTCGCACACGCGAGCGCACATCGTTCGGGCGATCCTCGAAGGCGTGGCCTTCAGTCTGCGCGATTCCTTCACCATCTTTGCCGAAATGAGGGTTCCGGTCGGGACCATCCGCCTGGGTGGAGGCGGGGCGCGTTCCGAGTTGTGGCGGCAGATTCAGGCCGATGTCTATGGCCACGAAATCGAAATCGTCGAGGCGGAGGAGGGCGCGGCCTACGGAGCTGCGATTCTTGCCGGTGTCGGCGCCCGGCTTTGGCCGACGGTGGATGCAGCCTGCGCGGCGGTAGTGCGCGTGGCCAAACGCGTGCCCCCGCAAGCGGAGGCGATGGCCGTCATGAACCAGAGTTATCCCGCCTATCGCCGGGTTTATCCGGCTACGCGGGCGATCTTTAATCCGTGATCCCTAATCCGCAGTGAGCGCGCGAGGACTTCAAACTCCGCGAAATCGAGAGGAAATATTTCATGAAGAGTGGCAAGTACGACCCCCGTCCGGAACACAAGTTTTCCTTCGGACTCTGGACCATTGGCAACCGCGGACGCGATCCTTTTGGCGACGCGGTTCGTCCCCCCATCTCGCCGGTGGACATCGTCGCTCTGCTCGGCGAGACCGGCGCCTGGGGCGTGAACCTGCACGACAATGACCTGGTCCCGATCGACGCCAAGCCGGCCGAACGCGACCGCATTGTCCGCGAATTTCAAAAGGCCTGCGCCAAGCACAAAGTGACCGTCCCCATGGCGACCGTCAACCTGTTTTTTCACCCTGTCTTCCGCGACGGCGGTTTTACCTCGAACGATCCCGAAGTACGCGCCTACGCCGTGCAGAAAACCTTGCGCGCCATGGACCTGGGAGCCGAACTCGGCGCCAAGATTTTCGTGCTTTGGGGGGGACGGGAAGGGGTCGAGACCGATGCCTGCCGTCGGCCCGATGAAGCCGTAAAGCGCCTGCGCGAAGCCGTCAACTATCTGTGCGAGTACTCCCTCGATCAGGGTTACGGGTATCGTTTTGCTCTCGAAGCCAAGCCCAATGAACCGCGCGGTGACATCTACATGTCGACTACCGGCCACTATCTCGGCTTTATCCCTACTCTCGACCATGCGGAACTAGTGGGTGTGAATCCCGAGGTGGCCCACGAGCAAATGTCTGGACTCAACTTCACGCACGGCGTGGCCCAGGCCTGGGAAGCCGGCAAGTTGTTTCACATCGACCTGAATGATCAGGCACCCGGACGCTATGACCAGGACTTCCGCTTCGGCGCCGCCAATCCGAAATCAGCCTTTTTTCTGGTGAAGTTCCTCGAAGATGTCGGATATCAGGGGTCGCGCCACTTCGACGCCCATGCCTACCGCACCGAAGACTACAAGGGGGTCAAGGACTTTGCCATTGGCTGTATGCGGACCTACCTCATTCTGAAAGAAAAAGCCGAGCGTTGGAACGCCGACAAGGAAATTCAGGCCATTCTTCGGGAGATTTCCGCCGACAACGGCGCGCCTCCCGTGGGCGAGTTCTCAAAGAAAGGAGCCGGCACCCTGCTGAAGCATGTTTTCGACAAGGACGCCATTCTTCGCAAGCGGCTCCCCTACGAGCGCCTGGACCAGCTTACGATTGAAATTCTGCTCGGGGTGCGCTGACCGGTTGGAGTGAGGAGTTGTGCGGACCAAGGGGCTTTCCGGCCGGTGCCGGCGAAACCAGGATGCCGCCTAGGCGTGATGCTCTGGCGATTGCGCCGCCGGCTGGTCGCTCGGCGAAGCCGTCAAAGAACCCTCGGTTGTGATCCGGCTGGCCTTGCAGAGTCCTTGGGCGATTTTCACTACAGCTTCGTTGATTTGCTTTTCATCCGCCGAAATCACCGAACTGGCAGCCAGGGTAAAACGCAGGGCGTCGTTCTGATTATCAAAATAGAGAACTACCTGACTCGCTGCCATGAGAGTACCTCCGGGGTTGTGCCTCCAAAATCATAAGCTGATTTGGGGCAAACCGGGGGGTACTCTCTTGATGCCTGTGAAGCCCGGTCGTGTGGCCGGGCTGGCGTGGCCCCTGCGCAGGGCCGGCATCCAGTAATTACCCGGAAGTTAAAGGCGGGCCTTGCGGCGGATCACCTCGAGAACTCCCAGCAGTCCCATGCCGGTGAAGGCGATCGATGAAGGCTCCGGAACCGCAATCGGCGTGCGTCCGTCTCGCGCGCCGTTTCCGTCCCAGCGGCTGTGGTTGTTAGCATCACCTTGGGTGAAGGAGGAGGTTTGCGAACGGCCCGAGAAGTCATTGCTCGACGAATCGGCCATTGCAGCGGAAGAAAGCAACAATAAGAACGCTGCCAGAGGAATGAAACGTTTCAGATGATTGGTCATTGGATATCTCCCTTTTTCTACGGTGGCCTGTTTTGCGCTGCTTACCGCAACCACTGTGTGACTAACATCAGTGCATTCGGTATGCCAAACTCGCAGTCCGAAACGCTGCGGTTGTGCTGTGAAAAGCGCCTATTCGACCAAAACATTGCACACCCAGTGGAATAAAGGCGGCTTAGGCCCATCACGGGAGACTCCCGTCACGGGCAAAGGATTGAGAACAATCGAGTTCGCGGCCCGGGCCGACGGAAGCGCGAACTGACCGATTCCCCGGTTTTCCGGCCGCACCGCCGACCGTCCCTGCTCCGCACCCGGACGTTCCGGCGAAAATGCTACATTGGGAGGCTTATGTCGGCCCCCGAATCCCGCTTCGTGCAGGCTTGCAAGTCGCAGCCGGTCGACCGGACGCCGGTCTGGTTCATGCGCCAGGCTGGGCGCTACATGCCCGAATACCGCGCCCTGCGCAAGCAATATTCGCTGATCGAGATTTGTAAGAAGCCGGCGGTGGCGGCCGAAGTCACCATCACCGCCGCTGAGGCCTTGGGGGTCGACGCGGCCATCATCTTTGCCGACCTCCTGTTGCCCCTCGAAGTCATGGGCTTGTCCTTTCATTTCGCCGCCGGCGAGGGTCCGGTGATCGACCGGCCGGTGCGCGAGAAGGAAGACATCGTGCGGCTCCGCACCGATCGCGCTTCCGAGCTCGGATATGTTTCAGAAGCCGTGCGCCTGGTGTCGAAGCATTTTGAGAGACGCCTGCCGGTCATCGGTTTTTGCGGCGCGCCTTTCACCCTCGCCAGTTATATGGTCGAAGGCGGCAGCTCGCGCAACTACGTCCACACCAAGAAGATGATGTATTCCTCTCCTGCCGCCTGGGACCAACTGCTGGGGAAGCTCGTGGCTGTCGCCGGCGATTACGCCGCCGAGCAAGTCAGGGCCGGTGCTGATGTCGTTCAGATCTTTGACAGTTGGGTCGGCTGCCTCAGTGTCGAGGACTATCGCCGCTACGTGCTTCCCCGCACCACCGAACTCGTGCGCTCGCTGCAGAAAAGCGGCGCACCCGTCATTTATTTCGGCACCGAGACCACGGCGCTTTTGCCTTCGATGAGCCGGACCGGCGCGGAAGTGATTGGCCTGGATTGGCGGGTTCCGCTCGACGAGGGCTGGAAAATGCTCGGCCAGGGGAGCGCGGTGCAAGGCAATCTCGACCCCGTCCTGCTGTTTGCCGATGGCAAAGAACTACGATCGAGAGCTCGGGATATTCTGCAACGCGCCGCGGGACGCCCCGGACACATCTTTAATCTAGGTCACGGAATTCTGCCGGAGACTCCGGTCGAGAACGTGAAGGCCCTCGCCCAGTTCGTGCAAGAGCACTCGGCGAAGGCAACCTCAGCCACCCGCTAGGAGCAGGACTTGACCGACTCCAAGGAAACCGCAGTCCTGCTGCTGGCCCATGGCAGCCCCGATTCGGTCGAGGANNCTGAAACTGCCGGTCTATGTCGGCATGCGTAATTGGAAACCGTGGGTCGCGGACACGATTCACACCATGGCGGTTGCGGGCGTCGAAAGCGCCGTCGTCATCTGCTTAGCGCCGCAAAATTCGCGCACCAGCGTCGGCCTCTACCGCTCCGCCCTGACCACCCCAAGCCCGCTGCCGTTTGCCACCGATTTCGTCGAGTCCTGGCATGATCATCCGCTGCTGATTCGAGCCTTTGCCGAAAAGCTTCAAGCAGGCTGGAGCCGCGCGCAGCGCGCCATGGGAGGGGCGGTGCCGGTGATCTTCACCGCCCACAGCGTGCCGCAGCGTACCGTCACCGAGGGCGATCCCTATGAGATACAAGCCAAGGAAACCGCTCGCTTGGTGGCCCGCGCGGCTTCGCTCGCAGCCGACGCCTGGAGCTTTGCGTTCCAGAGCCAGGGCATGTCGGGCGGACCGTGGCTCGGCCCCACAGTCGAGGAAGCGATTCTGGGCCTGAAAGCCCAAGGCAGCCGGGGCGTCTTCATTCAGCCGATCGGCTTCCTCTGCGACCACGTCGAAGTGCTTTACGATATCGACATCGGTTTCAAACAGTTCGCGGAAAGGGAAAGCCTGCACCTATGGCGAGCCGACTCGCTCAATGATTCGCCCCTGTTAACCGCCGCCTTGGCTGATTTGGTCCGATCCCGCGCTGGACTGTAGCCGGGGCGAGGCGCCTCCGGAGGGCAAGCCTTTCGCCCCGGAAGGCCGCCGCCGATGGCAATCGGTGAACCGAACGGTGGTAGCAAGGACCGATCCATGAAACGCATCGCGATCATCGGCGGGGGCATTTCCGGACTGTCCGCCGCGTTCGCTCTCGAACAGCGCCGGGTGGCCGGCGCAGCGCTCGAGTATGTCCTGTTCGAGTCCGGTCCGCGCCTCGGCGGCGTACTCCTCACCGAATGCCTGGATGACTGCATGGTCGAAGCCGGCCCCGATTCTTTCCTGACGGAGAAACCCTGGGCCGCCGATCTCTGCCGCCAGCTCGGACTCGGCGATCAGCTCATCGGCTCTAGCGATGCCGAGCGCAGAACCTACATCCTGACCAAGGGCCGGCTGGTGCCCATGCCCGACGGCCTGATGTTCATGGTGCCGACCCAGATCCTGCCCACGGTTTTTTCTCCGCTATTCCCTTTCAACACCAAACTTCGCATAGCTCGCGAGTGGTTTTTCAAACCTCGGCTGGGACCCGATGAAACCGTTGCCTCATTCGTAGAGCGCCACTACGGAGCAAAGCTGGTGGATCGCCTGGTCGACCCCTTGCTCGCCGGCGTCTATGGCGGCGCAGCTTCCGAACTCAGCGCGCCCGCCGTGCTGCCGCGTTTTATCGAGATGGAAAGAAACTACGGCAGCCTGACTCGCGCCCTGCTGGCCGCCCGCAGGAAAGCCCCGCCCCAGCAGGACCGGCGGCCCATCTTCACTTCCCTGAAGAAGGGGATGCAACAACTTCCGGACGCCTTGGTCGCGCGCCTCGATTCCTCTTCGCAACGGCCGAACACGCCGGTTCGCGAGCTGCAACCTACCAGCCATGGCTGGACGGTTTCCGCCTCGGTAGGGTCCGGCTTTTTTGACGCGGTCGTCGTCGCCATCCCCGCGCCAGCGGCTGCCGCGCTGCTCGAGACCGCTGGCGCCGGTCTCGCCTCCGAGCTTCGCGGCATCCCCTACAGTTCCTCGGTCACCGTTACCCTCGGCTACGGGCAAGAGGTCCGCCGAAGCTTGCCCCCGGGCTTCGGATTCCTGGTCCCTCGCAGCGAGGGCAAACGCATGCTGGCGTCGACCTTTGTGCACAACAAGTTCCCGCACCGCGCGCCCGCGGACCGTGCGTTGCTCCGCTGTTTCGTCGGAGGCTCGCGGGACGAACCGGTGTTGGACCTTCCGGAGGCAGAAATCCTACGCATCGTCGGCGGCGAACTGCGCCAGATACTCGGCATCACGGCCGAGCCGCGCTTCGCCCGGGTGTACCGATGGAGAGCCGCCATGGCGCAATATGTCGTGGGCCATTTGGATCGCCTGCAGCGCATCGAAGGCCTGCGCCGGCAGTTGCCCGGACTGTGCCTGGCCGGCAATGCCTATCGCGGCATCGGCGTTCCCGATTGTGTTCGCTCCGGCCAGGAGGCCGCCGATCAGGCTCTGGCCGCGGTCGGGCTGGCTCCGTCCCATCCCGAAGTCGGGGCATCGGTCGTGGCATCTGAGGAGCGATGACTTCTGTAAGTAGCGAGCGGCCCCGAAGATTCGTAAAACAATTGCTGTCACGCGGGGTTTGTACTCACGAAGGCGGGAAAAACCATGCCCAGGCCATACGCTGTGTTCCTCTCCGGTCTCGTGCTGTTCTGCGCTCTCTGGGCGCAAGAGCAGAAGCCCGAGAACGGCGCCAGCGCCATGCCGAATATGGACATGGCCGGCCACAACATGCCCGGCATAGATGCCGAGGGCGGGGCTCACGCCATGCGTTCGATGGAAAACCGGCACATGGACATGGGCCCGCACATGAAGATGACCGGGTTGCGCAATCCCCAGCCCGGCGACTCCGAGCGCGCCGCGCAAGTCGTCGAAGCCGCCCGTAAAGTGGCCGAGAAATACACAGACTACAAAACCGCGCTGGCGGATGGTTTTAGGATCTTCCTGCCGAACCTTCCGCAAAAGCAGTATCACTTCACCAATTACCGCAATGCCTCCGAGGCTGGGCTGTATTTTAATCCCGACCACCCCACGTCGTTGCTCTACGAGAAACAGGGCGACGGCTATCAGTTGATCGGCGTGATGTATACCGCGCCCAAGAATTTCTCCGAGGACGAACTGAACCAGCGCATCCCGCTGAGTATCGCGCAGTGGCATGCCCACGTGAATCTATGTCTTCCCCCGCCGGACAAAAGAAGCGAAATGCGGGGACCGAATGCNNCCCCAGATCTTTGGCTGGATGGTGCACATTTATCCCTTCGAGCGAAAACCCGAGGACATTTGGTCGATCGAGCGCCAGCACGGCACGATGGATTGAGCGCAACCGAATTCTCAACGCTCCCGGCCCGGTCCCAACCCGTCCCGGAACACAAACCTGTCGCTCACCAGAAAATTGGCGATCGAGCAGGCCGCGATCGTGATCCCATTCGCCGGCAAATACTCGAAATGCACTCCCTCGACCAGCCACTTCATGAGTGCCAAGTTCCCCAGAATCGAAAACGTTCCCGTCGTCAGATTGAACTTGACCAGTCGCCCCCAGCTTTTCCCGGTCGAGCGGTGCCGCCAGGTAAAGCGCTCGTGCCAGAAGAAATTGTGCAGGACCGACACCTCCACGGCGACTGCAGTCGCCAGCAGGTAGTTGAGCTCGAGTCCGCTCTTCAGCCCGGCCAGAACAACCAACTGCACGCCAATTCCAATTCCGCCGACGGCGTTGAACTTCAGCCAGCGCTCAACCGTCGTCTGCCACCTGTCCCAGGTCGCGGTCACGAGATCCGCTCTTCCCGATAGAGGCGTCGAGTATTGCGCGCCGTGAAGAAGACCAGCATCGCCCCCATGCCCATCAGCCCAACCATCCCGCCCATATCAAAGAGGCGATACCGTCCGTGGAGAATCACCGGCCAGCGCAGCAGCGCCAAATTGCCCGCTGCCAGCAGAATGCGCAACTCCGTCGGGCCTAGAGTCCAGAACGACAGCCGGAACTCCCCCAGTGCATAAGTCGCCAGATACGACTGGATCGAAAGCAGCAGAAATCCGACCAGCAAGCCAACAGCGATCGAAGGATGCATATAGCCGGACAGTGCGAGACCGCCCATGAGCGCCACCGCGCCAAAGCTGTCCATCATGTGGTCCACATAGAATCCGTATCTCGGCCTCTGGTTCTGCCGCACCCGAGCCAGGGTTCCGTCCAGGCTGTCGCCCAGCCAGTTCAGCGCCAGAAACCCGATCCCCGCCACGAGCCAGAGGCGGTTCGCGCCCGCCAGCGCGTAGCTTGCCCCAGCCATCACCTGCGCTCCCAGGCCGAGCAGGGTCAAATGATCGGAGTGGAGGGCCGGGGGCGTGCGCTCCGCCAGCCAAACCAGCACTCGTTTCTCGACCCGCGCCACCAGGCTCCTCTGCACCCGGTTCGCAATCTGAAACTTCGCCCGTCGCAGCTCGCCGAGCACTGCCGGATTCACCTGTTCGCAAAACTCAACCCATCGAGCTCCCATTTCGTTTGCCTCCGCAGCCGGGTTGCGCTGTCTGCGGGCTACGTTGCCAGGGAAAGCACCGCACGCCAATGCATGGGCGGTCAATCGCGACACAACCGGAGGTCATCCGCTAAGCGACTGCAATCGAACGAGATGCATCCTGCGGTCTTCGCCGCAGCTGGGCTGGGTTGCGCTCGATCGGTATTCGGCCAAGGGCCGGAAGGCCTGGTGGCACAAGCCACGAACCCGGGGGCGGCTGCAAGGGGCGCCCGAAGATGAGATTCTGGGGGCGTTCGAGGCCAGGCGATCCGGCACTTTCTGGCCGGAAGTCAGACCCTGCCTTGAACCGTTTGTCCGGGGCACTTAAACTTAAAGCATGCACATGCACGTCCACAGCGGGGAGCGGACTTCGCGAGTCCTGAAGGTGTCGCTGGGGGTTACGCTCGGATACATCGTGCTGCTGGTCGTGGCCGGCATTCGCGCCCATTCGTTGGCCCTGCTCTCGGAAGCCGGCCACAATCTTTCGGACTTCGTGGCGCTGCTGCTCTCGCTCGCGGCGGTGTATCTGCAATCGCGCCCGCCGAGCACCACCAAGACCTACGGCTACCACCGCGCGGGAGTGCTGGCGGCGCTGCTCAATGCGGTCTCGCTCGTTGTGGTCTCCTTTTTCATCTTCTACGAAGCTTTCGAACGGGTGCAGCATCCCCAGGCGGTGCAGGCCGGAGTCATGATGGGAGTGGCTGCCGCCGGCGTGGTGATGAACGGCATCATCGCTTGGCTGCTCTACCGCTCCGGCGGCGACGTCAACATCCGCAGCGCCCTGCTGCATGAAGTNNTCGACCGCCGCCGTCATCGTCGGCGGCTGGGTCATTCTGGTGAGCGGCCGCAACTGGATTGATTCCGCCCTCTCGTTCGCGATCGCCGCGCTGATTCTTTGGTCCGCTTTCGGCATCGTCCGCGAGACCCTGAACATCCTGCTCGAGGGCACTCCGCGCGGCATGAAACTCGATTCCGTCACCGCCGTGATTTGCTCGGTCGCGGGGGTCAATGAGGTTCACGATTTGCACGTATGGAACATCGGCTCGGAGACGCGCGCGCTTTCCTGCCACATCTCCATCGCCGATATTCCGCCGTCGGTGAGCGAGCGTATTCTGCGCGACGTGAAAGAGCGTCTGCATGCGGAATTCCGCATCGCCCACACCACCATCCAGTTCGAACATGTGGTCTGCGAAGTGGCACACGGCTGCGTGATCCCCGTCAGCGAAGAAGAACACCATCACAGCCACTGATATGCTATGTGCGCTTGATTCGGCATTCGGGGGTTGCGGCACAAACCAACATGAAAACAATGCAGGGACCGGCCATCTTCCTGGCTCAGTTCGCGGCAGACGCGGCGCCATTCAATAACCTAGAGTCCATGGCTCGCTGGGCGGCCGGTCTCGGCTATAAGGGGGTTCAGATTCCCTCCTGGGACCTCCGCCTTTTCGACCTGAAGCGCGCCGCCGAAAGCAAAACCTATTGCGATGATGTCCGGGGCATGGTGCGGAGCCTGGGCCTCGAGATCACCGAGCTTTCCACCCACCTGCAGGGGCAACTGGTGGCCGTCCACCCGGCCTACGACCTGGCCTTCGAGGGCTTCGCGCCCGAGCCCTTGCGAGGGAATCCGCGGGCGCGACAGGCCTGGGCCGTCGAACAGTTGCGGTTCGCAGCCCGCGCCTCTCGAAATCTTGGCCTCACGGCGCACGCCACATTCTCCGGGGCTCTGGCCTGGCCCTACGTCTATCCCTGGCCACAAAGACCCGCCGGACTGATCGAGACCGCCTTCGACGAATTGGCGGCGCGCTGGCGTCCCATCCTCGACGCATTCGATCAAGCCGGTGTCGACCTGTGTTTCGAGATCCATCCCGGCGAAGATTTGCACGATGGCGCGAGCTTTGAAATGTTTCTCGAGCGGGTCGGACAGCACCCTCGCTGTCACCTGCTCTTCGACCCGAGTCATTTCGTTCTGCAACAGCTCGACTATCTGGAGTTCATCGACCTCTACCACAGCCGCATCAAGATGTTTCACGTCAAGGATGCTGAGTTTCATCCCACCGGACGCCAGGGTGTTTATGGCGGGTATCAGCCGTGGGTCGAGCGGGCTGGTCGGTTCCGCTCCCCGGGGGATGGCCAGGTCGACTTCGGCGCTGTCTTCTCGAAGCTCACGCAATACAACTACCAGGGTTGGGCGGTGCTCGAATGGGAGTGTTGTATCAAAAGCAGCGAACAGGGGGCAGCCGAGGGCGCGCCGTTTATCCTGCGCCACATCATTCATCCNNGCGGATGCTTGGTCTGGATTGAACGGAACTGGATGGACCGGAGCTGGACAGAGGGGAGCTGCATGGAGGGGAGACAGAGATCATGATCATGAAGGCGACCGCAGGATCAGAGCAGCGCCTGGAGGCGACCCGCCGCCTTCGGCTCGGAATGGTCGGAGGTGGGCCCGGAGCATTCATTGGCGCGGTGCATCGCATCGCTGCCCGGCTTGACGATCGCTATGAGTTGGTCGCCGCCGCACTTTCCTCCGATCCCGAACGCGCCCGTGCCGGCGCAGCTGATCTCCACATTGCGCCCGACCGCGCTTATGGCAGTTTCATCGACATGGCTCGGGCGGAGTCGAAGCGGCCCGACCCGATCGACGCCGTGGCCATCGTGACCCCAAACCATCTTCACTACCCCGCCGCCAAGGCGTTTCTCGAAGCCGGCATCCACGTGATCTGCGACAAACCTCTCACCACCACGCTCCCTGACGCGCTCGATCTGACCGAGACCGTGCGTCGCACCGGCCTGATCTTTGGTCTGACCCACAATTACACGGGATATCCCATGGTGCGGCAGGCCCGGCAAATGGCAGCAGCAGGGGAACTGGGCACCATTCGCGTCGTCCAAGTTGACTACGTGCAAGATTGGTTGACGACGCCGCTCGAGACCACCGGCCACAAGCAGGCCGTCTGGCGCACCGACCCGGCCCAGAGCGGTCCCGGAGGTTCTCTCGGAGACATCGGCACTCACGCCTATAACCTGGCATGCTTTGTGACCGGCCTGGAGTGCCAGGAGATCGCAGCCGAGCTTTCGACCTTCGTCCCCGGCCGGCGCGTCGACGACAATGTGCAGACTCTGTTGCGCTTCAACCAGGGCGCGCGAGGAATGTTGTGGGCCACTCAGGTGGCTCCGGGAAACCAGAACAATCTCCGCCTGCGAGCGTACGGCGAAAAGGCGGGCCTCGAATGGAGGCAGGAGGAGCCGAACGGTCTCCTGTTCTCGCGCTTCGGTCAGCCGCCCGAACTGATCCTCCGGGGTGGCCCGGCTGCGACTGCGGTGGCGGCCCATGCCAGCCGCGTACCCGGTGGTCATCCCGAAGGCTACCTCGAGGCCTTCGCCCAACTTTACACCGATCTCGCAGAACAGATTTCGGCCCACATCGCCGGGCGTCAGCCCGATCCCTCTTCTCTGCTCGTCCCCGGCATTGCAGACGGAGTCGCGGGCATGCGGTTCATCTCCGCCGCAGTCGAATCTTCCCGGCGAAACTCGGCCTGGGTTTCTTTGCTTCCGTCGCCCGGATCCGCAGCCACACCCCGGGCCGGATCGGACTAGCCCGCCTGCTTCGAGGCATTGCGGAAAGAGCGCACTCCGGGAGCGGTTGAGCGCCCGTCGGTCACTCCCCCTGCTTCTGGTAAATCTCGCGCACGCGCTCAATCGTATCTGCCTCTTCCGGTCGCTTGTCGCCCCGCAGGCGCACAATCCTCGGGAAACGCAGGGCATAGCCGCTCTCGTGCCGGTCGGATCGCATCAGGTTGTTGAACGCCACTTCCAGAACGATCTGCGGCTCGACCACCCGCCGGAACCCCTGATCCTCGACCGTATGTTCGAGAAACCAGCGCGTCATCTCGGAGATCTCGGCGTCGGTGAGTCCCGAATACGCTTTGCCGATATTGGACAGCCGCTCGCCGTCGCGCACCGCAAAGGTGTAGTCGCTCAGCACGCCGATGCGCTTGCCGTGCCCGAACTCGACAGCCGTCACCACCACGTCGAGGGTGGCCAGCGCCCGTTTTAGCTTTAGCCATGATTTCCCGCGCCGTCCCGGCGTATACCCGGACTCGGGGTCTTTGATCATCAGCCCTTCATTGCCGCGCGCCTGCGCCGCTTGAAACAGGGCGTCCAGTTCTGCCGGCGAAGATGCGCGGACGACGGGCGCGCGCACCACCCAGGCTTCGAGCCCTTCTTCCCCCACAAATGCGAACTGCCCTTGCGCGGCCGGCTTCAGTTTCCGACCGGAGCCCGCGCGGGGCGCAGGCGAAGGGCGCCCTTCGCCCTCCCCAGGTTTTCTCGCCTCGCCCATCACCCGATCGAGAATCGCTGCCCGCTCCCGCAACGGCTGATCAATCAGCAGCTCACCGGCCGCGTACAACACATCGAATACCAGATAGGCCACTGGAACCCGCCGGATCATCTCGCGGCTGACTTTCTTCCGCCCCAGCCGCTCCTGTAAGGCGTGAAACGGGAGCGCCCTGCCGCCTTCGCCAGATTCGGCGGCCAACTCGCTCCAGGCCACGATCTCCCCGTCCAGAATCACATCCTCAGGCAGCCCCGCCAGACCATCCGGCAGCTCCGGGAATGATTCCGTGATCTCATCCCGAGTACGCGAAAAAATCCTCACCTCGCCGCCCGAGGAATGAGCCTGCGCCCGAATGCCGTCGTACTTGTCTTCCACCCAAGCATTCTCGAAGTAGCTGAGCGCTTCCTGCGCGGACTCCGCCGGACTCGCGAGCATGAAACCCAGGGGATGAAACAGGCGCATGCGCGCCTCGCCCAGCCTGCCCGCAGACGCTAGCCGGACCGCTTCGCCGATATCCCCCAATAGCATGTTGGCGCGTTGAACCTCTCGCAACCGAACCCCAAAGGCTTTCGCGACCGCTTCTTCGACCAGACTCTCCTTCAGCCCGATCCGCAGGTCGCCGGTCATGATCTTCACCATGTATTTGGCTTCGATCGGCCGAGTCCGCGAAAGCATCTCCCGCACCAGCGCGCTCTTCGCCGCGGGGCCCCGCGCCGCCGCAATCTGCCGGAATCTGTCCTCGACTTCGACGAGGCTGAGCTCGCTCGCGCCGGCGGGCGCGGGCAGTAGAGCTTCGGCGACCCTGCCTAAATCTCCGAGCTCGCGGTACGCCGCGGTCACTTCTTGCTGACTTTTGCCGGAAATCTCGGCCACGATCCGCCACAGCAAAGTCGCTCCCACCTGCAATGTGGCCTCCTCGCTCACCGGAAACGGCCGGCCCGACAGAAACACGGCTGCGACCGCCGCCTGGTCGAGGGCGAGCGCATGCAGGTAGTCACTGACCGCGGCGATCTTCTCCAGGTTCTTGCTGGTCGCAGCCACCCGCTCACAGATCTCGGCCAGTCTTTGCATAGTGGCGCCCAAGTCCGGCCGGCGGTCGCGGCTTCCGACCTTAGAGACGGGCATTCGCACCGCCCTAACTCCGCCAAACAGTGTGACTTCCAGCCCATCCTAACCGAATTGTCAAGCTGTGGTACCCTACAGTTTGAGCCGCCTCGAGCGGAAGGATCATCCAACAGCCATGGGTTTTCTGCGCACAATGTGGCGTTTTTTGGTAGCCGTCCAGCTTCTGCCGGCGCTGGAAGGCGGCGAGGAGACTCTGGTCGGCGGGCAAGCTGTGCTCGAGGGCGTCATGATGCGCTCGCCGCACGCCTGGGCCATCGCCTGCCGCAAGCCGACCGGCGAGATTGTGACCCACAGCGAGCCGCTCGAGCGCCTGTCCGAAAAACACCCCTGGATGGCCTGGCCCGTGGTCCGCGGCGTCGTGACCCTCGGCCATGCCATGACGCTCGGCTTCCGCGCCCTCAAGTTTTCCGGCAACGTCGCCTTAGAAGAGCTGCAGTCCGGCGAGCCCGCAGATGCCGGCAAGAAGAAACTGGAAATCAGCGGCTGGCTGGCTACGGTCAACATCGTCCTCTCCGTCGGCTTTTTCATTTTCATGTACAAGTTCATTCCCCTGGTCGCGGCTACCGAGCTCAAGCGCGTGAACCCTATCTTCGGCGGACAAATCATTTTCAACCTGGTGGACGGTGTCATTCGCCTCGCTCTGTTCCTGCTCTTCATCTGGGGAGTCTCGCGGATGCAGGACGTTCACCGCGTCTTCGAATACCACGGAGCCGAACACAAAACCGTCTACGCCTTTGAGAACGGCGATCCGTTAAAAGTCGCCGCCGTCCAGAAGTACACCACCTATCACCCGCGCTGCGGCACCAGCTTTCTGATGACAGTGATGATCCTCTGCATCGGGGCCTATACCCTGGTTCCGGTGACTACGTTCTGGGCTCGTTTCGCGGTGCGCATCGCTCTGCTGCCGGTGATTGCCGGCCTGTCCTACGAAATCATCCGTTTCGCCGCAAAGCATCGCGGATCGCTCTTCGCCCTGATGACCGCGCCCGGCCTCTGGCTGCAACGCATCACCACCCAGCCCCCGGCCGACGATCAGGCCGAGTGCGCCATCGCCGCACTTGATGAGGCCATGGCGCTCGAAAAGCAGCGTGGCGGCGAACTGGTGATTGCCTAGGCGGCCCCGCCGCGAACCTTACCAGCCGTTTCTGACCCTCAATTTGACACCCCGACAACCGCCGACCGAGAGCCAGCTCGATGGGTCTGGCTCGCGGAACTACTGAGATGTAGCCCGCTACATCTCCCCGGGAAAAATTGCTATGTTCGAAAGACTTGACCAGATCGAAGCTCGCTACCAGGAACTGAACGAAGCCCTGTCCTCGCCCGACATCATCGGCGATTCCCTGAAGTTCCAAAAGGCCGCCAAAGCCCACAGCGAAATCGCGCCCATGGTGGAGAAGTATCGCGAATACAAAGACTTGACCAAGGGCATTGCCGAAAGCAAGGCCATGCTGGCCGATGAAAAAGATCCTGAAATGCGGGCCTATGCGCAAGAGGAGTTGACCAAACTCGAAGCCCGCGTCGGCCAAGTCGAAGACGAGCTCAAGGTTCTTCTGCTTCCCAAGGATCCGAACGACGAAAAGGACGTCATCCTCGAAATCCGCGCCGGCACTGGAGGGGACGAGGCCACCCTGTTCGCCGCCGAAATGTTCCGCATGTACACGCGCTACGCCGAGACCCAGGGATGGAAGGTGGAAGTGCTGTCGACTTCCGGGTCGTCGGTCGGCGGCCTGAAGGAAGTCATCGCCATCATCGAAGGCAACCGCGTTTTTTCTCAACTCAAGTACGAAAGCGGCGTGCACCGCGTGCAGCGCGTGCCCGCCACCGAGCAGCAGGGACGGGTTCACACCTCGGCCGTCACGGTCGCGGTCCTGCCCGAAGCCGAAGACGTAGACGTCAAGATTGAAGCCAAGGACTTGCGCATNNCACATTCCGACCAATACGGTGGTCAGCTGCCAGGACGAAAAATCGCAGATCAAGAACCGTGAAAAGGGAATGCGCGTGCTGCGCTCGCGCCTCTACGAGATGGAAATGCAGAAACAGCAGGATGCGCTCGCCAAAGAACGCAAGGCCATGGTCGGGTCGGGCGACCGCAGCGAAAAAATTCGCACCTACAACTTCCCCCAGAACCGCGTCACCGACCACCGCATCGGCCTGACCATCCACCAGTTGGAGCAGGTGATGGACGGCAAGCTTCAGGCTTTAATCGAGGGCCTGATGAGCCACTACGAGGCGGAGAAACTGAAAGGCCAAAACAGCAGCACCGCCTGACGGCGGGCCTGCATGGGTCATTCTGCCAAGCCTGCACGCCGGTGATGCTGGGCGCACCATGCCTCATTCGTAACGTAGCGCTGTGACCGGATCCACCTGCATCGCCCGCCGCGCCGGGAAGAAGCATGCGGCCAGGCCGGCCGACAAAATTGCCACCACGACCGCGGCAAAGGTCCAGGGGTCAGAGGCCGAAACCCCCCAGAGCTGGCTGGCGAGAAAGCGCGTCAATCCGAGGCTAACCGCCACGCCAATCCCAATGCCGGCCACGATCAAGGCTAAACCTTGATTGAGCACCATCCGCAGGATGTCCCTCGGCTCGGCGCCGAGCGCCAGGCGGATGCCGATGTCATGGGTCTGCAACGATACGGCGTAGGCCATCACGCTAAATACACCGAGGACAGCCAGCAGCAGGCCAACCCCGGCGAAGCTCGCCAAGACGATCCATTCGAAGCGCGGCTGCTGAAAATTGCTTTGCAGAAGATCTTCAATCGATCCCGAGGCGCGGACTGCGATTTCGGGATCCACCGCCCAAATTTCCCGTTGCACGTCCTTCAGAAGCGAGTGTGGTTCGACCGCCGTTTGAGCCAGGATGGACGGAAAATGGCTGAGGTTCACGACGCTGAGCGGAAGGAACGCCTCCGGCCGAAGCAAATATTCGGCGCCCGTGGGGCGTGTCTTGAAATCCTTCACGATCCCAACGATCTCAAAATACGCGTTGCGCGGAGCGTCCAGAAACGGCCGGTCAAAAACTTCGAATTTGATTCTCTGCCCCAGGGGATCCTGGTTGGGAAAGTACTGGCGAGCCAGAGTTTGGTTGACGACCGCCACATGCTGCGCGCTATCGACGTCGTCTTGCGAAAGCAGCCGTCCCCGCAGCAGCTGTAACCCGAGAGTGCGGAAATAACCTTCGGTGCAGAGTTGGAAATCGGTCGTCCAGCGATCGACATGCGGCTTGCCAGGGATGGTGACGTCGGACCACATGCCCTCGTCGGGAGGCAGCATCCAACTCTCGGTGGCGGAGACTACGCCGGGCAAGGCTTGAATCCGCGGCAAAACTGTCTTAAAAAAGGCAGGTTTTCGGTCTGGTTTGCCGTCATAGCGGTCGTGCGGAAGATCTAAGGTTACGTACAACATTTTTGCGGCGTCAAAGGGCAGGTGGGTGTCGAGGAGTCCGAAGAAGTTGCGCATCATCAGGCCGGCGCCGGCAAGGAGCGTGATGGAGAGAGCCACTTCTGTGACCAGCAAGGCGCCGCGCAACCTGCCACGACGGATCCCCCCGCTCATTCCCTGGGCAGATCCGGTGAGCCCTGACTGCAAGTCACGTCCGATGGCGTGAAGTGCGGGCGCAATCCCGCAGAGAAAGGTGGTCAGCGCGGTCGTGCCCAGAGCAAACCACAAGACCGGCCGATTCAATCCAATGGCAGCTTCTCCCGGAATTGCGCCCGGGGGAATGGCCGCCAAAAGGCCTTGCAACGCGAACCCGGCCAAGACCCAGCCGGTGATGCAGGCCCCGGCCGAAAGGACCAGACTCTCCGCCAAAAGCTGACGAACCAGACGAAGCCGGCTGGCCCCCAAGGCGGCGCGTACCGCGATCTCCCGCTCCCGGGCAGTGGCTCTCGCCAGCAGCAAATTCGCGACGTTGGTGCATGCAATCAGAAGCAGCAGGAAAACCGCCGCCAGCAGGGCGTACAAAACCAACTTGAAGTTCCCCAGAGTCTCTTCCACCAGGGTATGGACCACGACCGCATAGCGATCGGGATTCAGTACAGATCCATGCTCGTCTTCGGTCAGATGGTGAGCGATGAGGTCGAGGTCCGCCGCGGCCGCGGGGAGGGAGATGCCGGGTTTGATACGTCCAACCAGTGTGCCCGCGCCGAACTCGGAAGCCTGAACCATCGGCATCCAGACACTGGCTCTGTAGATGTTGAATGGCCGCGGCATGATGCCGACGAGCGTCCTCGGCCTGCCGTCGAGAACAAACGTTTTGCCCAGAACGCCGGGATCGCCGCCGAATTCGGTTTGCCACATTCTGAAATTCATCACAAATACCGGCGGGGCCTCTGGCGTTCCATCCTGGGGTGTGATCGCC
>PKYX01000489.1 GCA_003132825.1 Acidobacteriaceae bacterium | reverse complement strand
GGAAGATGACGGTCGGCGAGGCTTTCGATTATTTGATCCAGGAAGAAGAGAACCGGCTCGTGGACATGGACCACGTGACACGGATTGCGCTTGAGCGCGTCGAGCAGATGGGAATTCTTTTCATCGACGAGATCGACAAGATTGCCGGGCGTGAATCAGGGCATGGGCCGGACGTATCGCGCGAAGGCGTGCAGCGCGATATTTTGCCGATCGTCGAAGGCACGACGGTCAACACTCGCTATGGCATGGTGCGCACCGACCATATTCTTTTCGTGGCGGCGGGGGCGTTCCATGTTTCGAAACCGAGCGACCTGATCCCCGAATTGCAGGGCCGTTTTCCCATTCGGGTGGAACTGCAGTCGCTGACCATGGAGGATTTTATCCGCATCCTGACCGAGCCGAAATCTTCGCTGGTGAAGCAGTACATGGCACTGCTCGAAACTGAGGGGGTGAAGCTGGAGTTCACTCCCGATTCCCTGGAAGAAATTGCCCGCTTCGCGTTCCGGGTGAATGAAGGAACGGAAAACATCGGCGCTCGCCGCCTGCACACCATCATGGAACGCGTTCTTGATGAAATCAGCTTCGACGCTTCCGAGAAAAAAGGCGAACACATCACCATCGACGCGGAATACGTCCGCAAGATGCTGGTGGATATCGTGAAGGATCAGGATCTGTCGCGCTATATCCTGTAGGGGGCTTCTCCTCTGCCTTCCGGGATCATTCTGTTCTCCGCAGATCCGTCAGGGTCGCATGAAGCCGGACATCTGGAAGTTTCTGCTCCTGGGAGTGGTGACGAGCCTCGTCAGCGGCTGTGCTTCGAGCGGGCCGCCGCTGCCGCCTTCGCTCGAATTGCCGAGGCCGGTCACCGACCTGCGTGCCCTGCGCAAAGGCGACAAGGTGTATCTTGCCTGGACCGTCCCCACCCAAACCACCGACCACCAAAGCGTGCGCGCCGTGGGCCCGACTCTCATCTGCCGCAGCGTTGCCGCCACCCTGACCGACTGCGGAACTCCGGTGGGTGAAGTCGCTGCTTCTGCGGGGGTTGAAAAGACACTTCCAAAGAGTAGGTCCGCGGCGACGGCGGGCACGGCCGGGTTTGTCGATCGCCTTTCTCTGTCTTCCGCGGCGGATCCTCGGCAGGAGTTCACCTACGCGGTCAAGGTGCTGAATGGCGACCGTCGGGGCGCGGGCTTATCGAATCTGGTCCGCGAACCCTCTGCTCCCGCGCTTCCGCCGCCCGGCGGTTTCCAGGCAGAAATTACCGCTGACGGTGTGCGGATCTCCTGGAGGTGCCCGCCGGCTCCGGGCGAGCTTGCCGGCGCCCAGTACCGGCTGCGCGTTTACCGGCGCCTGCTCGGCACCCAGGCCGACACCAAGGTCGCGGAGCCTGACCTTCGGAACTGCCAGGGGCCGGCTGTGCTCGACCAGACTTTTGAGTGGGAGAAGACCTACGACTATCGCGCGGCGTCGGTTTTGGCCATCGCCGGGCCGGACCAGCCCGAGATTGAGATTGAAGGGGACGACACACCCGCGGTTCGAGTCTTCGCCCACGACGTTTTTCCGCCCGCGGTCCCGACCGGACTGCAAGCGGTTTTCTCTGGCGTCGGACAATCGCCTTTCGTCGACTTGATATGGTCGCCCGACATCGATGCCGACCTCGCCGGATACAACGTCTATCGCCGGGAATCAAATGGCGTACCGGCAAAGCTCAACTCTGAACCGGTCAAGGCTCCAGCCTACCGGGACCGCAGCGTACAGTCCGGCAAACAATATTTCTATGCAGTTTCCGCCCTGGATGTTCGTGGTAACGAGAGCGCCCGGTCGGAAGAGGCCAACGAGGCCGTTCCCTAGCACCCGCGATTTTCAAGCCTCAGCTGCCGCCGCCAATCGGCCGCTCGCATCCTGCTCGCAGTTGGCAACCGCGATTCGAGCGGTGTGTTTATTTACGCTTTGTGTTTATATAAATCGATATGAAGTATTGCCGCTTTCAGCTGCAGGGTCTCGAACAATACGGCCTGGTCGAGGGTGTCGCCGGCCGGGATGTGATCACCCGCCTGCTCGCCCCCCCGGAAACTGCCGCGGGCGACATGGACGACTTGCCGAGCAAGCGGACCGACCCGCTTGCTCTCGAGGAAGCCGTGCTGCTTGCTCCTGTCCGCCCCTCGAAGATCGTGTGCGTGGGCCGCAACTATCGCGAGCATGCCGCCGAACTGGGGCATGACGTTCCGGCCGAGCCTTTGATCTTCCTGAAGCCGCCATCCTCGCTGCTTGCACCGGGCGCGAACATTGTTCGGCCCAAGATTTCGCAACGGGTTGACTATGAAGGCGAAGTAGGCGTGATCATCGCCAAAAGATGCCGCCACCTTGGCCCCGACGACGATGTCCGCCCTTATATCCTCGGCTACACCGGCGTCAACGACGTAACCGCGCGCGACCTGCAAGAAAAAGACGGCCAGTGGACGCGCGCCAAGGGCTTCGACACCTTCTGCGCGGTGGGTCCGGTCGTGGTCAGCCGGCTCGACCCCTGGGCCGGGGTTGAGGTCGAGACCCGGGTCAACGGCCAGGTTCGGCAGCAAGGCACGACCCGGGATTTCATCTTTCGGCTGGACATTATCATCCGCCATATCGCGCAGGTCATGACCCTGCTTCCCGGGGATCTGATAGCTACCGGAACGCCCAAGGGCGTAGGGCCGCTCGTCGCCGGAGACCGAGTCGAGGTCGAGGTCCAGGGCGTAGGGAAGCTCGGCAATCCGGTCATCGATGAGTAAAATCCGGGGATCGGGGAATCGGGTGGTGCGAGACCCAACCGGTTGCGCCAAATTACCGCATGGAGCGGATTTACAAGTCCGGCTCCAGGCCCTTCCGCTATTGCTCTTCTGGCCTTATGCTGTCTCAGGAAGCTGGCGCGCTAGAGCAGCGGTTCCATCCTGTAAGTCATGAATCCATTTCGTCTCTATGCCTTGGTGCTGGCGGTCGCGGTCGCCGTGCTGTTGACATATTTCTTGTTTCGCCGCAAGCCGAAGACTTCGGTGGAACTGGAGCGCGAGCGGCGGTTGTGGCTTGACCAGGTCGGACGCATCACCGACGGCAGCGTGATCGATGTCCAGGAAATACCGGGCGACGATCACAAGTCCGCGACTGTGCTCATCTACCATTACGATGTGGCCGGGGTCTCCTACGAGTGCTCCCAGGAAGTGACTTACCTGCGGCCGCTGATCAACCTGCACTCCTGCCGCCTCGGCCTCCCCACCTCGGTCCGTTACGATCCTCAGAATCCGGGGAATTCGCTGGTGATCTCCGAACGTTGGATCGGGCTGCGGCAGTAGGCGGGAAGCTCGTCGGTCTTTGAGTTCTGAGGAAAGCCCGCCAGAGCCGCTGCCCAGGTTAGGGCTGGCGCGTCTCCGTCCTTGTCCCAATCTCCTCTGGATTTTCAACTAGGTTTTCAGCCGGGCCGAGGTTCCCGCTAGCTTCCCGCCGAG
>PKYX01000440.1:2574-7020 GCA_003132825.1 Acidobacteriaceae bacterium | reverse complement strand
ATGAAATCGAGCGTCTGGGCGTGAAAATCGGGGACTGGGTGGAGGTCGAGCGGGGTGGCGACGTTATCCCCAAAGTCAACCGTGTGGTCGAGGACCAAGACCACCCGCGCGGCCACAAAGCGTTCCATATGCCGGAGAAGTGTCCCGTATGCGGGACCCGGGTTGTGCGCAGCGAGAACGAGGTCGACTATCGCTGCGTGAATGCCAACTGTCCGGCCAAGCTGCGCGAGACCATTCTGCACTTCGCCTCGCGTGGTGTGATGAACATCGACGGCCTGGGGGACGCTTTGGTAAACCAGCTTAGCGATCGCGGCCTGGTCAAGAACGTGGCTGATATTTACCAACTCACCAAAGCGGATTTGCTCGAGCTCGAGCGGATGGGCGAAAAATCCGCCCAAAATGTGCTGGCGGAAATCGAGGCCTCCAAGAAGCTTCCGCTCGAACGCGTGATTTACGGTTTGGGCATTCGCTTTGTGGGCGAGCGCACGGCACAGTTTCTGGCGGAGCATTTCGGCTCGATGGAAGATCTGATGAGCGCCGACGAGGCTCAGCTCGAAGAAGTCAATGAGGTGGGCCCGCGCATTGCGCAGAGTATCCGGGAGTTTTTCGCCGAGCCCAGAAACCGCGAACTGGTCAAGCGGTTGCACCTGGCCGGGCTGACCTTTACCGGGAAGAAAAAGCAGCGCGGCACCCAGCTTGCCGGCAAGACGTTCGTGCTGACCGGCACGCTCGCCCACTACTCGCGCGCAGAAGCCAAGCAGCTGATCGAAGACGCTGGCGGGCGTGTGTCGGGCTCGGTAAGCAAGAAGACGGACTACGTGGTGGCCGGAACCGACGCAGGATCGAAGCTAGAAAAAGCCAAGGAATTGGAAGTCAGGGTCATCGATGAAAAGGACCTGAAGAACTTCGTTGGTTGAGCGCATCGGGCGCGCATCGAGCGAGGGAATCGCAGCCTGTCCCGATGGGTCTGGGAGGAGCGGCCCCGCGCTACCCGAGAGCCCCTTTGATTCTCTGATAGGTCATCTCCAACGTCTCTGGCAAGAGTCGGGTCTCGCCCACCACCGACATGAAATTCGCATCCGCCACCCAGCGTGGCAAGGCGTGCATGTGAATGTGCCCCGCAACTCCAGCCCCCGCCGCTTTACCGATGTTCATCCCCACATTGATTCCATCGGGAGTATAAAGCTGCCGCAGGATTCCCTCCATCCGCTGGGTCATCGCCATCATTTCATGGGCGGCGGCAAGCGGCAGTTTCTGCAACTCATCCAAGTGCTCGTAGGGAACCACCATCACGTGTCCGGGTGTGTAAGGATATGAGTTTAGAATGATGTAGCAATGCTCCCCGCGGTGCACGATACCGACTTTCGGGTCGTCTCCTTCCTTGGGTAGGTCGCAGAAGACGCAGCCCGCGATCTTGCTGCCGGTCGTTACGTAGGCGTAACGCCAAGGCGTCCAAAGATAATCCATGGCACCGCAGAGTAGCAGATTACTCCGCCTTTCGGAACCTCGCTGTCAGCGGCCGTTTCCTCAGGCACCGCCCATCGGGGACCATCACCTGTAACCGGGCGTTAACATAGCTCCGGGCCGCCCGGAAAGGCCCTGCGTTTGGTGTTTGACACTGTTTGTGAGCGGTTGCTATAGTCGAGAAGTTCCCTTTGGATGCAGGTCGCAGTTGTAACGTCCGGCCGCTGGAAATTGTTTAAGCCCGTTCGCCAGACCGGGCCCACCACAACCTAAGCCTCACGCCAGCAGTCCGCGCTAAACCGCCCGCATCCGTCCCGCACGAAGTGCGAGATATACCGGAGAGGCCATCATCTTGTTTGACGACAGCACTGCCCACAACTTGGAATCCGCGATCTCGGCTCCAGCCGCCGAGGAAACCGCAGGCTCCTCGCAGGGCCCAATCTTAGCCACCGCTGACCCTGAGCCGTCCGAGGCGAACGATAGCCAGGACGAAAAACAGGGCGCACCCACCGATGACTTCGCTGCTGCTTTGGCGACCTTCACCACGGAGAGCGAAGAAGCTGCGAGCGACGATAAGACGCTCAAAGGTACCGTGTTGAAGCTTACCTCCACCCACGTCGTGGTGGACATCGGCGCCAAATCCGAGGGCATGCTGCCTTTGGCCGAAGTGCTGGATCACGAAGGCAACCCCAGATTCAAGCCCGGGGATGAGATCGACGTGATGCGCGACAAGGGCGAAGCCGAGGAAGGCTACATCCGGCTTTCCCACCAGAAAGCACAGCGACTGCGTGCCTGGGACGAAATTGAGAAGGCCCACGAGGAAAAGCGGCCCATTCAGGCGGTGGTGGTCGAGCGTATCAAGGGCGGCCTGACGGTAGAAATCATGGGTGTGCGGGCATTCCTTCCTGGCTCCCAAGCGGATCTGCGCCCGGTACGCAACCTGGACGCGGTCAAGGGACAGTTGCTCGAAGTCGCCATCATCAAGTTGAACAAGAAGCGCGGCAACATTGTGGTCTCGCGCAAGCAGGTATTGGAAGAAGTACAAAACGAGAAGAAATCGAAGACCCTGGAGCACTTGGAAGAAGGCGCAGTGCTGACCGGTGTAGTCAAGAACCTCACCGAGTATGGCGCCTTCGTCGATCTGGGCGGCCTAGATGGCCTGCTGCACATCACGGATATGTCATGGGGCCGCCTCACCCATCCCCGCGACCTGGTCAATGTGGGCGACCAGATCCAGGTCAAGGTGCTGAAGTTCGACAAAGAAAAGCAGCGGGTGTCACTCGGCTTCAAACAGCTTACGCCCGACCCGTGGCTGGACGCGGAGCATCGCTATCCCGTCGGCGCCCGGGTCAGCGGACGCGTCATCAGTGTCACCGACTACGGCGCCTTTGTAGAGCTGGAGCAAGGCATCGAGGGCCTGGTTCACGTCAGCGAAATGACCTGGTCCAAACGCATGAAGCATCCCGCGAAACTGGTCAATGTGGGCGACCAGGTCGAATCCGTGGTGTTGAACGTGAATCCGCAGGAGCGGCGCATCTCGCTCGGTATGCGGCAACTGGCAGCCAATCCCTGGGACTCGCTGCATGACAAGTATCCGGTCGGCGCCACCGTTGAAGGCCGGGTTCGCAATCTGACCGATTTCGGCGCATTCATTGAAATCGAAGACGGTATCGACGGATTGGTGCACGTCAGCAATCTCAGTTGGGTCAAGCGGGTCAAGCATCCTTCCGAAGTGCTGAAAAAGGGCGACCGGGTGAAAGCCGTGGTTCTGGCGATTGAGCCGGATAAGCGCCGTCTGTCACTCGGCGTCAAGCAACTCCAGCCCGATGTCTGGGAGACTTTCTTCGAGCAGCACCACGTGGGGGACGTGGTCCACGGCAAGGTTCTGCGCGTGGCCACCTTCGGTGCGTTTGTCGAAATCGCCGAGGGGATCGAGGGCCTCTGCCACAATTCCGAAGCCGTCGACGGCAACGGCCAGCCCATGCATCTCGAACCTGGCCAGGAAAATGACTACAAGATCATCAAGATGAATCCGGAAGAGAAAAAAGTGGGCCTCAGCATCAAGGCCGTGGGCGAGGAAGCTTCCCGCACCGAGGTCGAGTCCTACAAGCACCCCGCCTCGAGCACCGGCGGTTCGACCATTGGCGAGCTCATGTCCTGGAAGCGCGCCGGGGGCGAGAATAATTAGCGCCGGTCGCGCACGGACTGTGCCCGGCCTAGGTTGACGCCGTCCGTTTTGCACCCTGCCCGGGGCCCTGAAGCCCTCGCCATCGGCCAGTGTGTTCTCTGCGACAAAAACCATCCACCGCGCCAAGTCGAGGATTTCCAGCCCGTGCCTCCTGCTAGAATTCCTCCCGTGCCCCGACACATCCTGGCAACCTCGATTGTTCTCGCCCTGGGGACGTTGGCCGCCGCGCAGCAGCCTTCGCAACCCCCCCCCAAAGTAAAAGTAAACGTGCTGAACGTGTGCTCGCCCTCTGCGGAAGAGCAGAAAGAGATCGCTTCGGCCCTGGCACGCGTGCCCCGCCAGCCGCTGTTTGGCGTGGATTTCGAAGTCGATCGCGGAAAGTCGAGTCTCGAAGAGCCGCCGGGATTTCTGCAGCCGGGATCGAACGTGCAGACGTCTTCTGACCCCGCCGTCGCCACCTGGGTTCGCATCCGCCGCGAGTTCGCTGTGCAGGCCATGTTTTCGACCGTGCAGTATTCCTTCAGCCTGGACTCGAAAGACATGGTGGAGACCCTGGTTTTCCACGTTCGAGACCCCAAGGATTTGATGGAACTCTCGATCGAAGACAGCGCCTCTTCGGTGACTCGGCCGGAAGCCATGCTGACCTCAGAGACTCCCGCCACTCATATCAAGCTGGAACGTTTCGGCAAGGCCAGCGTCGTGCTGGCCCGCTGTTCCGCGACGGATGGGGGCCCGCCGCCGGATCAAAGCGCTTATGAGCCGCTGTTTCAGAGCTCCACTTCCATCGTGGCGAA
>PKYX01000440.1:0-2465 GCA_003132825.1 Acidobacteriaceae bacterium | reverse complement strand
TACGTAACGTCGTCATCATTGGCTCCGGGTGCGCCGGCCACACCGCTGCACTGTACACAGCCCGTGCCAACTTCAAACCCCTGGTCATCGAAGGCCATGAGCCCGGTGGGCAGCTCTCCCTCACCACGCTGGTGGAGAATTTTCCCGGATTCCCCAACGGCATCCAGGGTCCGGAGCTGATTGAAAACATGCGCACGCAGGCCGGCCGTTTTGGCTCCCAATATCAGCTTGGGCATGTCTCCGCCGCCGACCTGAGCAAGCGCCCCTTCACTCTGAAAGTCGGCAAGGACAGCATCCTGACCCGTACTCTGATCATCGCCAGCGGCGCGTCCGCTCGCTGGCTGGGCCTGCCGAGCGAGCAGGCTCTGATCGGACACGGGGTTTCTTCCTGCGCCACTTGCGACGGCTTTTTTTTCTCCGGCAAGGAAATCGCCGTGATCGGTGGCGGCGATTCTGCGATGGAAGAAGCGCTGTTCCTCACTCGCTTTGCTACCAAAGTCACGCTCATTCATCGCCGCGACCAGTTCCGTGCCTCAAAGATCATGCTCGAGCGCGCGCAAAAGAACGAAAAGATCCAGTTTATGCTCGACACCGTGATCGAAGATGTTTACGACGTTTCCCAAAAAGAAGTCACGGCACTCAAACTGCGCAATCTGAAGACGGGAAAAGTGTGGGACTTTCCGACCAGCGCCATGTTCCTGGGCATTGGTCACATTCCGAATGCCCGCATCTTCGAAGGCCAGTTGGACATGGACTCGGAAGGCTATCTCGTGACCACTAACTCGGTCTTCACCCGGGTGCCCGGCGTCTACGCTTGCGGCGACGTGCAGGATCGCCGCTATCGTCAGGCCATCACGGCCGCTGGCTCCGGTTGCATGGCCGCCCTTGAGGTGGAGAAATTCCTCGACGATGAGGGCCAACAACCATGAAGCGGCGATGGCTTCCGGCGACCATGGTTCGTAAGCCTGGTTCGTAGGCCTGATTCGTAGGCCCGGCAATCCGGTTCGGCGTCCAACCTGCAACCGGCGACCTAGAAGAGGGAACCGGTGCCGCAAGCGCAATCAGAGGGTCGCCATGGGACCGAAATCTCCGAGGTCCACCACACTCAACACCCGATCCTGCAATCGTTGCAGCGGGGAAAAGACTCCGAGACGAACGGGGACGGCGCCAAAGCCGCCGACGAAAAAGTTCTCCCCTCATGGCGCTCCGGCGCTCCCGACTCACCGCCCAAAGGTGCAGCGGAACTCGATGTGACGAACGTAATCTTCATCATCTCCGTGGTCTTGAGTAAGCTCTAATTTAAGCCCATGAGACACTGGATTGGCCTCACCCTACTGGCCGTTTGTTGGACTCTCGTCGGTGTGCATTCGTCGTTGGCCCAGCAAGACGACTCCGACGTCAACCGCAAGGTGGTGAACCGGGTGATGCCGCTGTACCCGGAAATGGCCAAGACGATGGGACTGAGGGGCAGTGTAAGGGTCGAGGTCCTCGTGGCGCCCAACGGCACCGTGAAGTCCTTGCAAGTCAAGGGCGGACACCCGGTGCTGGCCCAAGCCGCGGCGGAGGCAGTGCGCAAGTGGAAATGGGTGCAGGCCGCGCACGAAACCAAAGAACCTGTGGTCGTGAAATTCGATCCCGACAATTGATCGTTCCCATCCTCGAAGCCGTCCCATTCTCCTCCGTTTCCTCTCAGACCTGTCCGTTCGAGAATCGGCGCTTGTGGTACAAGGTTTCTGTGATCCTTGGGCCCGAGTGCGGCAGGTATCCTATCGGTCGATTGATTCACGCAGGCATGCCGTGCTGAGGGCGCTCTTCATCTCCCTTTCGGGAAGCCGCTCGCTTCGAGCGGTCGCCGAACGCTCTTCGCTCGGACGCCGGCTTTCCAGTCGCTTTGTCGCGGGCACGCAGCCGGAAGACGTTCTGGGCGCTGCCCAGGCCGTCAATGAGTCCGGACTGAGCGTTTCGATCGACAACCTGGGCGAAAATGTCAGCAATGCTGAGGAAGCTCGCGCCAGCGCTCAGCTATACCACCGGTTGCTCGATGAAATCACGGTTCGCCGCCTGGACGCCAACATCAGCCTGAAGCTCACCCACATGGGCCTCGACGTGGATGAAAAACTCGCCTACGACCAAGTGTCCGCTCTGGTTGCCAAAGCGGCCAGCATGACTCCGCCCAATTTTGTCCGCGTGGACATGGAGGCATCCTCGTACGCCCAGCGCACTCTGGAGCTGGTGCGCCAACTTCACCGCGGGCCCGGCAACCAGGGCCGCGTGGGCGCGGTCATCCAGTCTTACATGCGCCGTTCCGAGAGCGATGTCACCCACCTCCTCTCCGAGGGCATCNNAGAAAATCCGAGGTGGATGCCAGCTACATCAAACTGATGAAGATTCTAATGAAGAGCGGGGTCTACCACGGTTTGGCCACGCACGACGAAGCCATCATTCGCGAAGCCAAGGCCTTTGCC
>PKYX01000053.1:4592-4936 GCA_003132825.1 Acidobacteriaceae bacterium | reverse complement strand
TCGAAGTCTGGCTGCCGGGGCAACAGTTGTTTCGCGAAATCTCTTCGTGTTCGAATTTCGAATCGTTTCAGGCGCGGCGTGCGAACATCCGCTATCGCCCGGAAGGCAAGAACAAGACTGAATTCGTGCACACCTTGAACGGCAGCGGCCTGGCGGTCGGTCGCACCTGGCTGGCGATCATGGAGAATTGCCAGCAGGCGGACGGCAGCGTGGTGATTCCGGAAGCTTTGCGGATTTACATGGGGACCGACCGCATCACGGCGAAGAAATTCTGAGCGGATCCGGCGGTTTGCCAAGAAGAGGAGTAGAAACTAGACTTGCAAAGGACTGAGGCAGCCACGACG
>PKYX01000053.1:0-4539 GCA_003132825.1 Acidobacteriaceae bacterium | reverse complement strand
CTCGGCTCAGGACAAGACTGCGCTGCGCGATCAGTTGCTCCGCGTCATCGAGCCCATTTCGGGAGAAGTCAGCATCACCCGAGTTGAGCCGGTTCAGGATAAGTCGGGACACATCCTGAGCTACCGGGTCTGGGTGCAGCGGGAGTAGGGTTTGAAAACACTCCGCGGCCTAATTGCGGGACGGCCGCGATGGTTGAACATGCATGGTCTTGCTTCATTTCGCGCCTGGGTTTCCGCCTTCCTGCTGCTGGCTGCCTGCGGGGCTCCGCTTGCCCATGCCCAAACGAATGCGTCACTCGAGCATGTGCTCGATGCGATGGACGCAGCGGGAAAAAAGTTCACCACGACCCAAGCCAAATTTGTCTGGGACCAGTACACCAGCGTGGTGAAGGACACCGTCACGGAGCAAGGCAAGATTTATTTCCGCCGGGTGGGTGGCGAGACCCAGATGGCGGTGGAGGTCCTTGACCCGTCGAAGTACGTGCTCCTGACCGGCGGCAAACTGCAGCTCTACGTTCCGAAGTCCGACCAAGTGATGGTGTACAACCTGCAAAACAATCAAGGGGTATTCGAGAGTTTCCTGCAGCTCGGTTTCGGCGGCGGCGGGCATGCTCTGCTGAAATCCTTCGACCTGGAGTACGGAGGCACCGAGACCGTCGATGGGGTCGAGACCTCGAAGCTCGATCTTGTTCCGAAGAACCCCAAAGCTCTCGATATGTTCCCGCATATCATCTTGTGGATCGATCCGGCGCGCGGCATTTCGGTGCGGCAGCAGCTTTTCCAGAAGAGCGGCGACTACCGCCTGGCCATTTACTCCGATATCCGGCTCAACGAGAAGATTCCGGAGGCGGTTTTCAAGCTCAAGACCAATAGCAAGACCACCTTCCAAACCGTCTCCCCGCGGGATTAACGGGAAAAGGGGCACTTTGCCCCCCCGCGGGCAAAAGATTAGGGCTGAAAAACTGCAGGCGGGACGGTATACTGCCAATTCAGAGACGCTGCCGGAGTCGCCGGCGGCAAGTTGCGATCTTCGAAATTGCGGTTTTCATGGCCAAGGTCTTCACGATCCCGGTTCCTCCCAAGGTTGGACGCAGACGACGCGAGCGCGAACCTGACCCACGCTATGTGGATGGACAGCGCCTGCTGGTCGAGGCCATGAAGTACTTGGCGCAGTCCGACCCGATTGCCAATCGGGAGGCGGTGCAACTGCTCTCCGAGCATGTTCGTACTCGTTTCCGCATGACCGACTCGCCGCTCAGCTAGAGTTCTTCCCGGCGGGATCGCCGCGGCGCCTGACCCATCCTCGATTCACCGGTAGCGCCCTCCTTTTCCGAGAACAGAGCGGCGGCCAAGACAATGACCACGGGATAACATTCCAGCGTGTAGCGCGGNNCCGGGTTCTCCAGGCTGCCTAAGAAAACGGATCGCAGAACCACAAACGTGAGCAGGAGCGCGATGGGTATGGTGAGCTTGGTGCGCACCAGGCCCGCGCACGCGGCTCCCAGGTAGAGCAGGCCGAGGGCTCCCAGCCCGACCGCCAGCCCCGACCACTTCGGGTCGTCATTAAACNNGTCCACTTCGGGTCGTCATTGAACTCCCACCAGCGGGTGTCGCACGGCAGCAGCTCGGTTCGGGGACGCAGCCACATGTCGGCGATGCGCAGCAGCGGCAGCCCGAGATAGTAGCGCAGCGGAGCCGCTTGGATGCGTGCCTCGGCCAGCGCCTGGAAATGTGCGTCTAATGCCGGACTCACCTGGAGCAGAGAGTTGTAGTCCGCCAGCAGTCGGAGGGTCTGCTCGTGCTGCTCGGGAGAGTCAAAGGCGCGGCGGGGAAGGTTCTGGGCGGCGACGGAGTCGCCTGGCACGGCCCAATAGATCTCTTCGACAGACACGTAGTCTGCCATCCAGGTTTTTACCCAGCGGTTGAAACCCATCGGAACGAACTCGCTTTTCTCAGTGGCGTAGCGGGGCGCAAGCGGTTGGAACTGATCGAGGGTGTGGAGGTTGCGCAGCGTCCAGGGCACTAGCGGTCCGAGCGCGAGGACTCCTACCGCGATCCCAGCTCGCAGCACAGGACGGAGCCGAGCCGCGGGCGCCCCGGCCCGCGTGTCTCCCGGCGATGCGCGGAATAGAAGCAGAAGGAGGCACAGTCCAATCGCCACCAGCACCAGCCCGCCGTCCGGGCGCAGCAGGATCGCGGCTGCCACCGATGCGCCGCATCCCAACCACGGACGCAGTGACGGTCGGTTCCAGTCCGCGAGCCCTGCGACAGCGCACTCGAGCGCCAGCACGGTGAAGAAGATCTCGAGCGTCTCGGTGAGCGCCGCCGCGGCATAGTCGGCGAGAAAGGGACAAAGCGCCGCCAGCAGAAAGGCAATTTTCGCGGTGCGCGGGGAAACTACGCGCCGGGCCAGGTCAGCGATCAGGAAGCAGGAACCGAGGTCCACCGCGATTTGCAGCCCCAGCGCCGCCCGGTAATGCTCCATGCCGAAAATGAAGAAGACCGCCGCCAGGAACCCGGGATAGCCGGGCAGTCGGATGCTCGTGGGCACGACCCTGCCGGTGTCGGTGATTCCGTAGACCCCGTGCTGCAGCCAGTTCTTCGCAATGTCGCCATAGACAAACGAGTCCGCGGTAAGACCGGGGAAGCGGAAAAGGAACAGCAGCCGCAGCGCCAGGCCGGCGAGTGCGGTGAAAAGGAAGAATCGGCGATGCTGGCGCAGCATTTCGCGCACGAGCGAATATAGCGCGTTTCGGCCGAATCTCCACGTCCACAACCGGGTGCCAATCCGGTATCATGTCAACCACGGCTATCTTAGAACCCTCCTACCGTTGCTTGGGATAGAGTCGGTCCGAACGTCATGGCGCAACCGGTTTTTTATGATCCACGGCAGGCCCGCTGGAAGCGGCTGAGGCGGCTCTTCGACGCACTCGGCGTCAGCATCACGCTGATCGTCGTTTTCTTTGTTTACGCCGCATTGCGCAGCCAGCCCCTCCCGGAACTGGTCTGGCAAACCCAGAAGAAGCCCTACCATGCCCTGAAAGAGAAGGAAAAAGAGAAGGCCAAAGAACGACGCAGGTTGGCGGTCCATCGCAGCCATCGCAATTCGCAGTCAGCGCCCTCGCAAGTGAAGCTGAATTCTGAGGAAGGCATTCGGGCCGGTTTCTACGTTCCCTGGGACGCCGCCAGCTTCTCTTCTCTGCGCGATTTTGCCCGCCAGATCGATCTGCTTTATCCCGACTGGCTGCACGTGCTTACCCCCGACGGCCGTCTGCAATCGGTGGACGACCAGACCAATAAAGTTTTTGACGTGGTGCAAAACAATCACGTGCGTTCCGTTGACGACCGGGTGATGCCTTTTCTGAAAGCGGAAGACAACAGCATGGAAGTCTTCCCCATGGTCAACAACTTTGACGGGGCGAACTGGATAGGAAACATCACAGGCTTCTTGAACGATCCTGCCGCGCGCGCGCTTTTTCGCAAGCAGGTGGGGATGTTTCTTTCTTCGGATCGTTTTCATGGACTGATGGTGGACTTTGAAGCTTTCCCCGATTCCGGACAACCGGGCTATGTTGCACTGTTGAACGAGCTTTCTTCGGACTTGCACGCCCGCGGGATGAAGCTGTATGTGAGCGTGCCCCCACACAGCAAGGGGTTCGACTATGCGGGGATCGCCGCACCCGCTGACGGCGTGGTCATCATGAACTATGACGAGCACTACCCTGGGGCGGCGGCTGGGCCGGTGGCGTCGCAGGATTGGTTCGTCGACAATCTCAAGTTCGCGGTAAACGTCATCCCCAAGGAAAAACTAATCTGCGCCATCGCCAACTATGGCTACGACTGGGTGCTGAAACCGAAGAAAGGGAATCTGCCGCCGGGGGTGCACGACTCTACCGCGAGCGTTCAGGACGCGTGGCTGGCGGCGCGGGATTCCGACGAAGACGTCAACTTTGACGATGACGCGATGAATCCCCACTTGAGCTACCTTGATGAGCACAGTTTTCGCCACGACATCTGGTTCCTCGACGCGGTGACGGCACTCAATCACATGCGGTCCGCGCAAACGCTTGGCATCCAAACTTTCGCTTTGTGGCGGCTTGGCTTCGAGGACCGATCGCTGTGGAGAGTGTGGGACGTGCCCGGGGATGCCGGGGCGACCGACAAACTGAAGGACGTACCGCCCGGAGCTGATGTGGATATGGAAGGCCAGGGCGAAATCCTGCGTATCGAAGACAAACCTGCTCATGGGACTCGGGACCTGACCATTGACCCGAATAGCCACCTCGTCACCGACGAGGTCTTTCAAACCCTGCCCGAGCCCTACCGGGTCGGACGCTATGGCTACAGTCCGAACAAGGTTGCGCTGACCTTTGATGACGGCCCTGACCCTGACTGGACGCCGAAGATTCTCGATGTGCTCAAACAAGAGCACGCAACGGCAACTTTTTTCCTGATCGGCATTCAGACCGACAAGTTCTCCAGCATCGCGAAACGGATTTATCGCGAAGGCAACACCATCGGGAACCATACCTTCACCCA
>PKYX01000069.1 GCA_003132825.1 Acidobacteriaceae bacterium | reverse complement strand
CCATTGGTGATGATGCTTTGCCCCATGACCACGAGATTGATCTTTTGGATCAGGTTGGGCGACTCCGCTGCGCCGAAGGGATTTGCCTGATTGGCGTCGAGCACTGAGGTCGTGGAGTTATAAACGTCGTAAGCGAATTGCAAGTTGATGAGGTCATCGGCCACGGGCACCGGAGTGAGTCCATTGACTTGGCGCATCAGACGCGGAGCCTGGCCGGCGCCCGGAACCGTCAAATAATAGGTAACCGCAAATAGACGATACGCGGTTCCTTGCGTGGTACCCGCCGGGGGCGGATAGGCATAGCCCGCGCCGCCGCTCAAAGAATAGATGTTGTTGGTGTGGGTTGCCCCGCTCCAGTTCATGTTGAGCGGGTCGAGATTGGCGAAAGTGATCGAGGTCGCGCTGACAGCCGTTGCTTCGCCCACGGCGGTAACGCCGTTGGTACCGTTGATGAGAATCAAATCTCCCTGCTGAATGCCGCCAGTGGCGTTGGGGAGGGGAGGCGCAGGTAGAAAGGCGCCATTTGGCGTCAGATTAATCTGTGTCCCGTTGGGGCCCAATGGGAAGGTGACGTTGTACTCCCATAGGGGAAAGTTGTAATCGCAATAGATGACGGTGATGCTGTCGTCAATTGCGGGCGCTGGCGCAGCGGGAATCACGGCGCTGGCTTCGACTCCGTTATTGAAACCCGGAATAATCCCGTACATGTAGTTGCCGTTGGGATAAGTGGAGGTCGGGACATGGCATGTGCCGGTCTGGTCACAGCCAAACCTCGCCGCGGTCGCTCCCCCCCCGATGGGCAACTGAATCCCGCCCGAAGGCAGACCGGCCCCGGCCATGCTGATGTCCTTGACCATGAGATCAATGGCAGCGCGCATGTTCTGTTGGGNNCCGTTGCGTGACGATCATGGCCGAGTTCATCCCAGTTTTGAACAAGCTGGCGATAGCCCCCATCACGATCAAGCCCACTGCCATGGCAACCATGAGTTCCAAGAGAGTGAAGCCGCCTTCCGATTTTTGTTTTAGCATCTTCATGTTTTCCGTATCTTTTCCCTGACTGGTCTTTAATGGAAGGCCGAAATCAAGCCGGTAACCGTGTAAGACCGCGGCACCGGGGATGCGCCCGCATAGTACGTAATAGTTACGGTGATCTGCTTAAGATTGGGATTGATGGTGACGCCGTCGGACTCCAATACGGTGCCAATCTGAATCTGGCGCGTGAAATTGGTGAGGCTCATGGCCGTGTCATCGGCGGTGCCCAAGATTCCGTCGCGACCGGGTAGGACCAGGCACTCCGGTCCGGCGGGGCACGGCGCGGAAGCAGCGTAGGGGACGTCATCGGCGGTGTTGACCAGTCCGTCGGGACCGGCGGCCAGGAGTTGCGTAGCTCCGATGGTGAATATTCCGCTGGGAATATTGGCGATTTGCGAGAAGGTGATTTGCTGCGAGTTGCGTGCCGTGTAGATGCTCTCCATCGCCTGCAGCGCCTTTTGGCGCGCAATGAGATTTTCCTCGGCGTTTTGGGTTACGGCGACGGCGGTGCCGAAAACGGCGACTAGGCTGACAATGCCGAAGCTCAGGATCGCGATGGCGATCATGGTTTCAATCAACGTGAAGCCGTTCTGCCCGGATACATGAGATCTGCGTTGCGTCATTGTTGCACCCACGTTTTGACTCCACTGTTGCTGTTAAGCCGCCAGCCTCGGACTCTTCCCGTTGTGCCGAAGAGGGAAACGGCGCGCGAGTTGTAAATGTCGCCAGTACGGCTCATATATATGACGCCGCTGTTAAAGTTCCCCAGCGTGTCCTGCGAGGAACCGTCGGGCATGAACATGATGTAGTTCTGACTGCCCAGGCCCATGCCTTGGTCGAAGTCAATGTTCACGATGCCGGTGCCGAAGTTGTCGGGACCGGTGGCCGGGAATCCCGCTTGCACCGCGTACTGGATATCGTTCGGCAGGGTGAAGGCANNACGGTTACCGGGGCGGGCGACACCGGCGTGGCGTAGTCCCAACGTTGCACGGTGATGGTTCCGGGAGCTGTGAAAGTGAGGATGTAGCGTTTGCTCTGGGTAATGGACAGGTTTCTGTAATTGCGTATGACCGAGAGGGTGGTGTCATAGGCGGAGTTGACATGGTTGAGTTCGAGCACGGGCATTAGAGCTATAAGCGTGACCGCGGCCATGATCAGTCCAATACCGATCACGACAAGCATTTCCAGCAACGAAAACCCGCGATTCTTGGTCGATGTCATAGACTCTTTCGGGGAGGAGGAACAGCTAGTTGAACGCGTTCTCATTTCCGTAAGCGATGCCAACACAGTGGAGGATCGCATTTGCCGCGCGTGCCAACAGAGCGGGATCGCGTCCTGCATCGCGTCATTGATCATCGTAGGGAGGGGTTGGAGTGTCGTCAAAGCACGAGGGGCCAATAGCGGGGTGTTGGCCTTTCGGTGCCAGGAGTGGTTACTGATGTCAGCGATTGACAACAGACGAGTTAACCGTCGGAAAGCGGCGCGAGACCGGCAGACGCGTGACGGTGGTAACTTGTAGCGAGGAACGCAGGGAACCTAGGATGAGGTCAGGTATGACTTTATCCGCTCTGCTAGTGTGCGTTGACGAGGCCTCGGCCGAATTGCTGCGACGGGTTCTCGAAGAACTCAGCATTAGGGTTGAGTCATGCCCGGACTTCGTGCGCGCCGGGATTCGGCTGGCGCAAGAACGGTTCGACCTGGTGATACTTGATGGGAAGTCCACCAAGCAAGTGATTTACCTGTTGCGGGAGACACGGCAGTCCCGGAAAAATGATGCGACGCTCGCGGTCGCGGTGCTGCCCGGACAGGAGAGTCTGC
>PKYX01000517.1 GCA_003132825.1 Acidobacteriaceae bacterium | reverse complement strand
CGACCCTAAGGGGGCCGAAGAGATACTGCGGCAGGCGAAGGAGCTGTGCACGGAACCGCTAAGCATTGCCCTGGTGGCCGATGCTACGCGGGTGCGCGATATCCTTACGGGCGGAGCACACTTCGTACTGTATAAACCTCTCTCCGAGGAAGCCGCCAAAGCCGGCTTGCGGCCAGCTGCGGCTCTACTATGCCGGGAGCGGCGCCGGGCATTCCGGGTTCCGGTACAGGCGCCGGTAGAGATGACGCTCCCGGATAATCGTAAGGTAGATGGAATTCTGCTGGACCTTTCCGAAACCGGCATGGAGGTGCTTACCGCCGAACCGCTGGATTGCGGAGCAATGCTGGGTTTCCACTTTCAGTTGCCGGATCGCGCCTTGGAAATCGAAGCGCGCGGCGAGGTAGCCTGGGCCAATCCCAATGGGCAAACCGGAGTTCGTTTCCGGGATCTGGCGGAGGCCTTGGCGGCAGAACTGAAGACTTGGCTGAAGGCGGGTGCCAGCATCGCCGGAGCCGGGCCCAACGAGAGCGTGCCACACTGCAAGCTCACTGACCTAAGCCTGGGCGGTTGCTATGTTGAAACGGACGCACCCTTCCCGGAGCGCGCTCTGATCGATCTTTGCCTGAAAACCGAAGAGCTTGAAGTTCATACCGAAGGCATGGTGCGAGTGGCACATCCCGGCCAAGGCATGGGAGTTGAGTTCCCTTCCCGCACGGCGGAACAGCGCGCCCAAGTGGGCAATCTGATCAGCTTCTTGCGCCAATGCCCGGCGACGATGTTGGAACTGAATGTTTCTCCACGGGCCCTGGTCGCCGACCTGAGCCAATTTGAATCCGCGGATCAGCCAGTGGGAGAGTCCGCCGAGGACTTGGAAGATCCGTTACTCGAACTTTTGCGGCGCGGCGCCTCGTTGCAGCAGGACGAATTCCTCTCCGAACTGAAGCAACAGCGCAATCCTGAAGACGTGGCTTCCGTCTAGATTTCTTCCTCACAGTTTATCCGGGATCCCCCGGGTCTCGATCAACGCGAATCTGTTTTCGAGCAAAACAGCGGAAGCCTGACGCTCGTGAAGTTAGGTTCGAGACAATGGAACTCCGTTTCGGACTGCCGTAACGACCCGCTCCAGCNNGATAGAGATGAATCTCGTGGCCGCTGCCCGTTGCCGTGATGTGCGCGCTGTTTGCCCTGAGGAACTCAAGGCGAGCAGCGGCGCCATTGCGAGACTGGCGCTCGGATTCGGTTGCGATTGGGTCACTCGAAATTACGACTACAGGAAGCTCTCCGAGCGGCGGTTTCCTGCCCGCGTCTGTCTCCGCGAACTCCAACCGGAACCCTTTCCGCCACGACAGAAGAGAGTCGGGGCTTGCCTTCGCCGGATCCCAGTGTTCCCAGAGACGCATATCAAGCCATAAGCGAATCTCTTGCAGGTCGGCCGGCAAGCGATCGAACGGATCACCTTCACGGGTTGGCGCAGCTTCTTTCTTAACGGATGGCGGTAGCGGAAATGCTGACCGCACTTCATCCTCCGTCAGATCCCAGATGAGGCCGCCCTTCCCTTTGGCCCGCAGGCCCACACGATTACTGCTGTTGGTGAAGACGAGACCGACTACATCCTCTGGATACACCCGCTGGTAGCCTTGAATGTAGATTCCGGCGATTGACGCTCCAACCAGCAGGTATGGCCCCTTTTCTCCAGCAGCGCGCAAGAGCGCGTGGAGGTCGCCGATCGTCTGCTCTACAGTCTCGTCGGCAGGTCCCGGGTCGGCCCACCCGAGCCCGGCCCGATCGTAGGAACAAACGCGGGTATTCTCGGCGACGTTGGGCTGGACGAGAGCCCAGTCGATAGAAAATGCGCCTCCGCCAGCCACCAGGATGACAGTTGGATTTCCCTTNNGCTATAGATGCAGCTTGCGGCCGCCAATGTCGATCAGCCGGCCGGGTGGCGGATATCCCGGCGACGACGGCTTCTGCGGCGTGCAGTTTACAACAACGACAAGTCCCATCACCCCGCTGATTACAGCAAGAGGAAAACGCATGCGCGCCAGCTCCTCCGACCGACTATACGATGAACTCGACGCGAAGATTCCAGGTAGATTGTTGTTGAAATTTGGCTTACATGAAATCTGGGGTCTGAANNCAATCACGACCGGCGCGATTCGTCGCTGTTATGGACGCCGCTGCTCGCGATTGCGGCGACAGCCTTCGCCGTTGAAATCCCTTTCTTCTTTTTTGGTACTCCTTCGGGACACGATGTGGAGTTCCATTTGTACTCGTGGCTCGAGGTTCTCGCGCAGTGGAAGCACGGCATTTGTTATCCGCGTTGGGCATCGTTGGCGCACTTCGCTTATGGCGAGCCAAGATTTGTGTTTTACCCGCCCGCCTCGTGGACTCTCGGCGCGTTGCTGAGCGCGATCTTTCCCTGGACCGTCACAGCCAGCATTTACATNNTCGATGTTCCTATTAGCGCGGCGCTGGCTCGACCGACGCGCCGCGATCTTCGCCGCCACGCTTTACCTTGCCAATCCTTATCACCTGGTGATCGTGTACTGGCGCAGCGCGTTCGCTGAGCTACTGGCGAGTTGCCTGCTGCCCCTGCTGTTGCTGTGCGTGCTGAAGGCAGTGGACGACAGCCGGCGGGCGANNGCTGACCAATGCCCCTGCAGCGGTGATGATTCATTACTCATTGGCACTGTTGCTGGCGTTCTTCGCCTGGAAGCGGCGCTCGCCTCGAATCCTTTTCGTTGCAGCGGCCGCGGTCGGGCTGGGCGCATCGTTGTCGGCGTTCTATCTCCTGCCGGCGATTTACGAGCAGCGCTGGATCAACATTGCGCAAGCTGTGTCGGCCGGATCGCGTCCGGCGGATAATTTCCTGTTCATCCATACCTCGGATACCGATCATGATAATTTTAACCACATCATCTCCTGGGTCGCGGGTTTTGAGATGGCCGTAATTTTCTTCGCCATTTGGACGAGTAGAAGGTGGCGCGACGCCGATCGCGACTTCTGGAATGCGCTGATCGTTTGGGCGGTGGCTTGCAGCATCCTCATGTTTCCGGTGTCGGCCATGCTATGGAAAATCTTGCCCAAGATGCTGTTCATGCAGTTCCCGTGGCGCTGGCTGCTGTCGCTGAGCATGATCTTTTCTTTTTTTGTGGCGGCGGGAATGCGACGCTGGTGGTGGCGGAGCGCGGTCTGTGCGATGGTGATTCTGGTGATGGTGCTGGCGTGGCATCGCATCCAAGCGCCGTGGTGGGACAATGCCAGCGATCTCCGCGAGATGCAGGACAACATGGAAGACCTTATCGNNGCGATTCGTGTTTCGCGCTGGGATGCTGAGTCAAAGATGTTTACGGCGGAGATGTCTGCGCCGGATCAGTTGCAGCTGCGCCTGTTTCGCTATCCCGCATGGCAGGCGGAAGTGAACGGGAGGGTGGTCCAGATAGCTGCGAAGCCGGACACAGGTCAGATGCTGGTTC
>PKYX01000408.1:14728-15749 GCA_003132825.1 Acidobacteriaceae bacterium | reverse complement strand
ACCAGGAAAACGAAGGCCGCCTGATAAATCCGTTCTTTGATGTTCAGACTGATGTCGCGTCCCATCAAGCCTTCGACCGCCAGCAACAGAATCACGCCGCCATCGAGGATCGGAATCGGCAGCAGGTTGAAGATTCCGAGATTCAGGCTGATTGCCGCAGTCAGCTCGAGAAGCGGCGTCCACCCCTTTTCGCTGGCTGCTTGACCGGCGGCTCGTCCAATCCCAATCGGGCCCTCGACGGTCCGCAAAGAGACCTTCCGCTGTACTAGCTTCTGCACCAACTCCAGAATCATCAACGACAGTTTCTTGTTGTCGTCGAGCGANNCGCCGCAACGCCGGCACAAACGACAGGTTCCCCACCTTCATCTGGGTCGTGCCCTGGAAGCCGATGCGATAGCGCCTCTCAGTCCTGTCTTCGGAATCATCCGCCAGCACCGGCTTCAGGGGAAAGTCGAGCTTCTGCCCGTCACGAAGCACCTCGACGACCACCGGCTTGTCCTTGGTCTGCTGCAGACTCTCGATCAAAGCATCAATGGCCGGCACCGGTTTACCGTCGAGCGCGACGATCTCGTCTCCATCCTTGATGCCCGCCTTTTCCGCCGGCATGCCAGCTTCNNTTCGAGGTCGGCCACCATAATCGCCTGGTTCGGTTCCCAGCCCGCGGACCCGACTTCGGAAGTCGTGACCGGTTCCGGGACGAGAGTTTTCTGGAAGGTCTGATTGCCACGCTGAACCGTGATGTCGAGGGGCTGGTTGGCACTCAGCATGATCCTCGGTCCGATCTGCTCCCAGGTAGGATTGGCAATCCCATCCAGGCGAACGATCCGATCCCCCGGTTGCACTCCGGCTTTGGCCGCCGCCGAATCCTGTTTGATCCAGGCAACCACTACCGGCTGCTCGAAATAAATCGGGTACTCATAGTGCACCATGTAGATGCCCGTGAGCAGCGTGATCGCCAGCAGAACATTCATCGTCGGCCCGGCAATCGCTATCAGAAAACGGTGCCAGCGCGGATGCGACA
>PKYX01000408.1:0-14720 GCA_003132825.1 Acidobacteriaceae bacterium | reverse complement strand
CCCTTGCGGAAACCCACCAGCCGCTTGCCGAAACCAATGGCGAACTGCTCCACGCGCACGCCCAGCAATTTAGCGGTCAGGTAATGGCCGAATTCATGAATCAGAATCATGAATCCGAGAATCACGGCTACCGCGATCACTGCAGTTAAGAATCCCGTCATAAAGAGTGCCTTATTCCCCTCGTACGATGGCTGGAGTTGGTCGCGGTGGGCGAGAACCAGCCAGTTCGGCCACCTTCTCGCGAGCCGCCTGACGCCCTCGGGCGTCGGCTTCGAGCACCTGTCCTATAGATTCCAATTGCCCGGCATCCGTTTCAGAAATGACGGCCTCGATTACCTGAGAGATCTGATCGAAACGGATCGAACCATCCAGGAAAGCGGCCACCGAAACTTCATCCGCGGCGTTCAGCGCCACTGGCTTAGAGCCGCCCGCCTCCGCTGCCATATAGGCTAGCCGAAGACAGGGAAACTTCTCCATATCGGGAGGACTAAACTCGAGGTGACGTAGGTTCATGACCGGGAAGCGCATATCCGAGGCAATCCGCTCCGGAAAAGTGAGCGCATACAGGATCGGCAGCCGCATATCGGTCACCGAAAACTGAGCAAGTATGCTGCCATCTACAAACTCTACCATGGAGTGAATGGTGGATTGCGGGTGCACCAGGACCTTGACTCGGCTGGGCGGCAAACCGAACAAACGACAGGCCTCAATCACTTCAAATCCCTTGTTCATCAGAGTTGCGGAATCGATGGTGATGCGCCGCCCCATCTTCCAAGTGGGATGTTGCAATGCTTGTTCTACAGAGATGGAAGAGAATTCCTGTTTCGGCGTCTTCCAGAAGGGGCCCCCCGAAGCCGTCAACCAGATGCATTCGACCTCCGCCATTCTGCCGCCGCGCAGGCACTGGTGCACCGCGTTGTGCTCACTGTCGATCGGCAGGAGCGGTTTCCCCTGCCGTTGCGCTTCCGCAGTAATCAACTCGCCGGCGGCCACCAGACATTCCTTGTTGGCCAAGCCCACGGTCTTGCCCGCGCGCACGGCTGCGTAAGTGGCCTCGAGCCCAGCCACCCCCACGATCGCGCTCACCACGAAGTCCGCCTCGGGATGGGTGGCCACGCGCACCGCCCCCTCCGAGCCCGACACCACTTCGATGGCTTCGAGGCCGGCGGCTCGCAGGCGCACGCGAAGCTTCTCCCCATCGTTTCCCGAAGCCACCGAGATCAGGCGTGGCTTCCAGCGCTTCGCCTGTTCGAAGATGCTGTCGAGGTTTCTGCCGGCGGCGAGCGCAACCACGGCAAAGCGTTCCGGATAAGACTCGACTACGCTGAGGGTGCTGCGCCCAATCGAGCCGGTCGACCCTAGGATGGCAATACGTCTCATGAAACCTATTTACGGGGATGGTCCTATCGAGGCAATTCTAACTGGTTCCCGCCGCACCGCGGTCGGCTATTGCAACACGCGCCAGGCCGCATAGTACCAAAGCAGGGGGGCCGCGAATAGTAGCGCGTCGATGCGGTCCAGCATGCCTCCGTGCCCCGGCAGAATCGTCCCCGAATCCTTCGCACCCGCCCCGCGCTTGATCAGCGATTCCACCAGATCGCCCAGCTGAGCCGCGACGTTGATCGCCGCCGAGAGCAACAAAGTCGGCCAGGGCGAAGGCTTCTGCAGGGCAAAAATTCCGTCTCTCGCCTCGATCAGACGGGCATTCAGCAACGCCGAACTGATGGGCGTGGCGTAGTAGTACAACAGCCATCCGACAGCCATGCTGGCCAGCAAACCTCCGAACGCCCCCTCCCATGTCTTTTTGGGAGAAATTCGGGGCGCCATCAGATGCCGTCCGAACGAGCGCCCCACAAAATAGGCGGAAATGTCTCCCGCCCAGACCAGCAGCAGCAAATAGAGGACAAGAAATGCCCCCTGCCATTGCTCGCGCAGCTGCACCAGAAATCCCAGGGGCAGGGCCACGTACCCGAAGGCAAATGCCGATGCCATGGCGGCCGGAAATGCGCCCCTTAAATCCTCCCGCCGCATCCCGAGCACCAGGAACGCGAACGGCGCCACCGCCGCAGCCAGGACCACGGTGGCGGCAAAAAAAGCGGTGGACGAGAGCGGTTTGTCGCCCGGGTTCACTGCCAGCAGCACGAACAGCAAAGCCACAAAAATGTAGGTCGCCCCATGAAACGGCCGTATCCCGTACCCTTCGGCGAGCTGCAGCAGTTCCCGCACCGCCAGCACCGCCACCACGGCGGCCACCAGCGCCACCACCGGGATCGGCGCCCGTAGCACCAGCAGCAATACGATTGGAATCAGAACGACGGCCGTGAGGATTCGTTTAAGCAGGTTCAAGAGGTTGTCGGAAACTCAGATTTTGGGTGCTCGGCGGTCGCAACCGGCGGCTGAACATTCCCGGTTTCGATCCCCACATCCCGCAGCCGCCCCCGGATCAGCGGCGGCTTTTCACCCTACGAAGAAAGCTGCGCTTGCCCTTAGGTCTTCCCATTCGGATCGCCCCGGGCCATGGTGGTGATGATTTCCATCTCAGGCCAGGCCGCCGTACCGCCGCTCGCGCTTCTGGTATTCGGCGATCCCTTCGAGCAAGTGCGTTCCCCGAAACTCCGGCCAGAGCGTGGGCGTCACATAGATCTCGGCGTAAGCCAACTGCCAGAGCAAGAAATTGCTCAGCCGCATTTCTCCACTGGTCCGAATCACCAGATCAGGATCGGGCAAATGCCGCGTATAGAGATGCCGGCAAACCGCCTCTTCATCAATTTTCAAGTGCTCCACGCCGCCATTGCGCGCCGCTGCATCGACGAGCGACTGAAATGCATCCACCAGCTCGGTGCGCGCGCTGTAATTCAGCGCCAGGGTCAACACCATGCCGGTGTTCCCGGCGGTCGCTTCCCGCGCCCACGCCATCTTCTCCTGCACCGAATCCGGCAGCTCGTGCAGACGCCCGATATACTCCAGACGAATTCTGTTCTTGTTCAGGGTAGGTACTTCAGCCTTCAGGTAGCGGCAGAGTAGCCCCATCAAGAAATCCACTTCGCTCTTGGGACGTTTCCTCCAGTTTTCTTCGGAGAAAGCGTAGAGCGTAAGCGAAGGAATGCCAACCCGCGCCGCGGTCTCTACTGTCGAGCGCACCGACGTCACCCCGGCCCGGTGTCCCGCCACGCGCGGCAAGTGCCGCCGTCGCGCCCAGCGTCCGTTCCCGTCCATGATGATGGCGATGTGTTTTGGGAGTCGTCCGGGATCTAGTTGCGAGTAAGCTTCCGCTTCCTTGCGATCCAGCCCGACAGGAATTGTCGCTTGCAAGCGTAACCTCTGATGTTTGTTGACGCTAACACAGGGTAGCAGGGGATGCAATGACCGCAAAGTGCCGAATCTGGCGCCGGTGCTCCCCCCGGCGAAAAGCCGGCCGGCGAACCTAATCTCCCCGAGACTCGGGGCACGGCGTCTATCCTAACCCGGCCCTCGATGGCTCTGCCCGGGTAGAGCTCGGGACAGCTGGGGAGCCAAAAACCGACGAAAAGCTTCACTCCGTCAGGTTTCGTCGCGTCCAGTTTTCGTCGGCGTTGCCGCGCCCGGCAGGAAGCACGCCAGCGAGGCGTCGGCTAGCGCCTTCTCCAGGAGGGAACCGATCACCGCCAACTCTTTCGCATCCATTTGCTTCTGCATGGCCTCGAACAACTGGCGCTCTTCCTTGCGAATGTGGACTGCCAGCTTCTCCGCGAACTCCGCCAATCCCGCCCGATCGAGACTGCGAGTCCCGGCGCGGGCGAACAGACTCCTTAGAACCGCATGTTCGGCCAGAAGTTCCTGGACCAAGCCCTGCATCTCAGAAAACTCGGCTGCGCGCGGAAAGACTTCCTTCTCCTCGGCCGCAAAATGAATCGAGATCTCTTGTTCGAATTGCCGCGCAATCTCCGCCTGCCACGCCTCGAGATCAACCTCGGTGATCTCGCCAGCACGAGACAGCCGGACACACAAAGCCAGGCTGTGCTGGTGCTGCCGGGAAAGGGGAACGAGATTCTGGTCGCGCAGCATGAGCCTTGAGGTGCGGATTATATCCCGTTGCGGCCGAGTCAGATACGCCGTGAAACCCGTCAGCACCCCAGCCCTACCAACAACTGTTGCGGTCTCCCTATTTGTTTTGCTTCAGATACGCCAGTCCCATCAAGTGGTGCTCGAAGGCAGCGTAGAGCCGGCCGCCGGATCGACCGAGTGCGCGCCCGACGGTTAACCCTGGGACTCCTCGGGAGTCACGTGCAGTTCTAGTTTTTCGGTATGCCGCAAGACGGTCAGAGCGCCTTGCACGCCGACCCGCGCGTCGGTCAGCAGACGATGCAAATCATCGACCCCGGCGACCGCCTTTCGATCAAGGGCCACGATCACGTCGCCCTGGCGGAGCCCCGCCTTTTGTCCCGGGCTGCCGTCGGTCACGCCCAGTACAACCACGCCACTTTCCTGGGGCAGATCATAGAAGCGCACCAGCCGACGATGCAGGGGCGTGGTCTGCGCTTCCACGCCGATCGAGCTGCGCCGGATGCGGCCGTGCTGCAACAGCCTCCCCGCCACAAACTTCGCCGTGTTGATGCCAATGGCAAAGCACAACCCCTGCGCCATGGGAATCATGGCGGTGTTTACGCCCACGACGTGCCCGTCAGAGGTCACGAGCGGTCCGCCGGAGTTACCCGGGTTGAGTGAAGCATCGGTCTGGATTACATCATCAATCAGCCGTCCCGAGTAGGATCGCAGCGAGCGACCGAGGGCGCTCACCACCCCAGCCGTCACCGTGTACTGGAACCCATACGGATTGCCAATGGCAATCGCCAATTGGCCCACCCGCAAGCGCTGCGAGTCTCCGAGAGGAGCAGGGACAAGATCCATGGCGTCGTGACTCGGCACGTCCATGCGAATGACTGCCAAGTCCGTTGCCGGATCGTCGCCGATGGTATGGGCAGGGAAGCGCCGTCCATCCGAAAACGAAACATGAATGCGGGTCGCCTCGTGCACCACGTGGCTGTTCGTCAGGATCAACCCGTCGGGCGTGAACACAAAGCCCGAGCCGCCTCCTTGACGCTCGCGGGGCTCTCCGGAGCGGCTACGAGCCGCCTGCGCCACCTCAATCTGCACCACCGAAGGGCTGATCTTTTCCGCCGCGCCGACCACCGCCCGTGAGTAGGCATCAAGCAACGCGGAGTCATCCGGGGAGCCAGCGGCTGGTCGCGGATCGGTCAACTCCTGGTCTGTTGGTCCACCAATGTCGGCCACGGGAACCAAAGCATTGAACTCAGATTGCATGACTGCTAGATGAGGCAGGGGTCCACCCGGATTCAAGACCGAACGCGACACCCGTTGCGGCTAGGAGCGAAAAGGCAGGGTGGGGTATCATCCAAGGGGATGGCAACGCACTCATTTCAAACCGACGATCCTCGCCTCGCGCCCGTCCATGCGAAAGTTCTGGCCGGCGCGCGCCTCACCGCGGAAGACGCGCTTGCTCTCTATCGCACCGCGGACATTCTCGCCGTCGGCTGGTTGGCCAACTCCGTCCGCGAGCGCATGCACGGNNTTCGGACGCAAAAAAGACGCCCCTGGCGCTTACACCATGGCGCTCGAGGAGGCGTTTCAAACCGCCGCTTCAGGCTACAGTGAGGCGGTGACCGAGTTCCACATCGTGGGCGGACTGCATCCCGATCTGCCATTCCAGTATTTTCTCGACCTGATTTCCGGCCTCAAGCAGCGTTTTCCCCAGGTCCATCTCAAAGCCTTCACCATGGTTGAGGTGGCGTATCTCTCGAAGCGAGCCAAGCTCTCGATCCGTGAAACTCTGGTGCAGTTGAAAGCGGCGGGGGTGGATTCGCTGCCCGGCGGAGGAGCTGAGATTTTTGCCGAGCGGGTGCGCCACATGATCTGCGACCATAAAATTGATGGGGATCAATGGCTGGATACGGCGAAGCTTGCTCACCAGCTGGGACTGAAATCGAACGCCACGATGCTCTACGGCCACGTGGAGAATGCTGAAGACCGCGTGGACCATCTGCTCAAGCTGCGCGGCCTGCAAGAGGAAACCGGCGGCTTTCAGACTTTTATTCCGCTGGCCTTTCATCCCGACAATACGGCGCTCGAACACCTGCCGAAAACCACCGGCATGCTCGACATCAAGCAGATCGCCGTCAGCCGCCTGGTGCTCGACAACTTCCCGCACATCAAGGCTTACTGGCAGATGATGTCCGCGAAAATCGCGCAGATCGCACTGCGTTTTGGCGCCGACGATATTGACGGGACGGTGATCGAAGAGAAGATCTACCACGACGCCGGCGCGACCACTCCGCAAGGCATGCGCCGCCAAGATCTGGTTCGACTGATCACCGAAGCCGGTCGCGAACCGATCGAGCGCGACACGCTGTACCGGCCGGTGACGCGCACCGAGACATCGGTCACTGTGGCTGTATAAAGTCCAGGCAGGCTAATCTTTTCGCCGGATACGCTCCCGTCTCCTTCATCGCGGGAGTTTGATTTGTAAAAGAGTCGAAATGGCGTTTGTGGTCGTACCTCAGTAATCTCACAAATAAGACAGCTGCGCTGATCGTCATCCCTGCTAGCAGGTGGCCCACCCCGTATCCTCCATTTTCACGCGGCCTAGAGGTGAGAGATCGCGCTCGAACAGAATTCTTCTCTTGCCATAGCTGGTTAAGCGATGGGGTGCGAGCCATTTGGTCTTCCTTTCGAATGAAGGGGAAGTCCTCCCCGAAATGCCCTGCTTATCTGGCAGTCCTGCACTCGCCGGGGCTCGTGTCGTCCGAGCCCCTTCTTTGGACGGAATCAAGGCCCGCGATTCCGAACTGGGCTGGGGGTTGTTTCCGAACCGCGGGGAACCATCGCGTGGAACCGTCGCGCCTGCTTTTTCGTAAGGATAGAGGTAGCGGAGGAACCAGGTGACAGCTTGGCGGCAAGATCTGACCCATACCATCCGGCGCCTTTCCAAATCGCCCGGCTTCGTATTTGCGGTGGTCGTGTCCATCGGTCTTGGGATCGCAGCGAACGCCACGATCTTTTCCATGGTCAGCCGGTTTGTGCTTCGGCCCGCGCCGGTAGGGGACCCGAGCACACTGATGAGCCTGCACACTTCCTACAAAGACCAGTGCTGCAACCATTTCCCCTGGCCCGTCTATACCGACGTGCGTGACCAAGCCCAATCCTTCTCCGGGGTCGCTGCCTATTACGAACTAGTCCCCGCCTCGATTGGGGGCTCGGGAGAGCCGGAACGAGTATGGGGCCAGTCCACCACCACCAACTATTTCGATGTCGCCGAACTTCCCATGACGCTCGGCCGGGGCTTTATCAGCAACGAAGAACGCTCGCCCGTCATCGTGCTCGGCTACCGCTTGTGGCAACGCCGCTTTGGCGCGGACCCGGCGATTCTCGGCCGCCCCATAATGCTTTCCGGCCGACCTTTTACCGTCGTCGGTATCGCCCCGCCCGCTTTTCACGGGCTCGACACTCCCCTCGACCCCGAATTCTGGGTACCTCTCGGAAACCTCGATCAGCTGGTGCCGAACGCACCCAAACGCGATGTGCGCGCGATCCACTGGCTCGCGGTCCTAGGTCGACTGAAGCCCGGCGTCACCCGCATCCAAGCCGCCGCCGAACTCGACCTGCTCGCCCATCGCTTTGCCGTCTCGTACCCGGAAACCGACCAGGGAGGCGGCTTCCGATTTGAGCCGGCCGGCTCGCTGCCGCCGCGGGACCGCTCTGCCGTCATCCTGTTTCTCGTAGCCTTGAGTGTCGTCGTGCTGCTGGTTCTCTCAATCGCCGGTGCTAACGCGGCCAACCTCCTGTTGGCCCGTGCCGCCGCCCGCCAACGGGAGATGGCCGTGCGCATCGCCCTGGGCGCGACACGCGGCCGCTTGCTGCGCCAGATGCTGATCGAAAGCCTGCTTTTGGCCCTGGGCGGCGGGCTATTCGGCGTCGTCCTCTCGGAGTGGGCTACGCGGGCTCTTTCCGCGTTTCATCTTCCTGCGCCTGTGCCTCTCGACCTCAGGATCAGCGTCGACTGGAGGGTCCTAGTTTATGCATTCGCCCTCAGCGTAGGTACCGGCCTGCTGTTCGGGCTGCTGCCGGCTTGGACCGGCTCGCGCCCGATGGTTTCGAGCGCTCTGAAAGGCGAGGACGCGCTGGCTCGCCCCGGACGACGCTGGAGCCTGCGCAATATCCTGGTCGTTTCCCAAATCGCCGTCTCGCTCGTGCTGCTGGCGGCCACCGGTCTTTTCCTGCGCAGTATGCAGAGCGCCGCGAGCATCAACATTGGCTTCCGCTCGAACGGGATTCTGATGATGGCCGTCGATCCGCAAGTCCACGGCTATACGCCCGAACGAGCCGTGCAATTGCTCGAGCAGTGGCGACGACGGGTGGCGGCGCTGCCCGGTGTCATTGCGGTGGCTTGCACCGACAGCCCGCCCCTGTCCGGGGGAAACCGCAGCGACAGCTTCCACGCCCAGGGGCACCCCCAGTCCAATCAACCCGACGCCGGCGTCGAACTTTACATGGCTACCCCCGGATACTTTGAAACCCTGGGCATTCCCCGCCTGGCGGGCCGTGACTTTGCTGATGAATCGGCCAGCGGGCCGAAAGTCGCAGTCGTCAGTCAAGCCTTTGTGGAGCGCGTCCTGGGCGGCGAAAACCCCATCGGCCAACAGGTCACGGGCGGCGGCGTCACCTACCAGATCATCGGTGTCGTCGGTGACATCAAGTCCCGCACTCTCGGCGAAGAGCTTCGTCCCGTCCTCTACCGCTCCCTCGCACAGAGCGTCGCTGGCGACCCGTCAGTCATGGGATATTCGCTGCTGGTCCGCACCTCGGGGAACCCCGCGGCTCTGGTGGGCGCCGTCCGCGGTGAGGTCCGTTCTCTTGATCCCGCTATGGCGATCTTCAACGTCGAAACCATGGAACAACATCTGCGGAACGCGCTTTTCCTGCCGCGTTTGGCGGCAACCTTGTTCGGCGTCTTCGGATTCNNCGCGAGATTGGCATTCGTCTGGCGCTCGGCGCGCCGATCGGCCAAGTCCAACGCCTCATCGTTCGCCAAGGCATGGGGCTTGCGGTGATCGCCGTGGCGCTAGGGTTGCCCGCCTCGTGGGCGGTCGCGAAGTTCTCCGCTAGCTTCCTCTACGGAGTTCGTCCGCACGACCCAATGACTTTCGCGGCGGTGCCGCTGTTCCTCGCCACGATTGCGTTCCTGGCATGTTGGGTGCCCGCGCGACGGGCCACGAGTGTGGATCCGCAAGCGGCTCTGCGCCGTGAGTGAGGTTCGAAGCTCGCCTGCTCAGGTCGGAGTGAGGGGGAGCTGCGCGGCTCGACCGCCGTCCAAACAACGCCCTACCGCACCGCCCGATGCCATGGCGGATTGAAATTCAGATCGTCGTTCAAAAAATGAGCGTCCGCAATCTCTGCGCCCGTTTGTCCGGCAGGTGTAAAATCAATTTGCAACCAGGACGAAGCGCTTCCCGGGACCCGCCACCCGTCTTCCGAGGCCTGAGATGAACGTCCATATTAGCTATAAGGCTCACAAGACTGCCCAGGTTGAAAAAGAGATCAGTCATCTGCTCGACAAACTGCGCAAACGGCTGCAGGCTTTCCGGCCGGAGTTGGTGCATCTGAAGGGCGTGGTCGAGGAAAGCTCCGCGCCCCGGCAAACCGCGGTTTCTTTGAATCTCCGTCTGCCTTCGGGGCAGATGGCGGCCGAGCAATCGGCGTTTAGGCCTACGGTGGCGGTGAAAGCCGCTTTCGACGATCTGCTGCAGCAGGTCACCAAGCATAAGGATCTGCTCCGCAATCCCCACAAGTGGCTGCGGCGGAGGTCGGCGAACGATCGCCCGGAGCGGCTGGTGCCTTTTGAGGAGACGCTCGCGGCGGTACAGCCTTCGAGGGTTTCCTCCGACGACATTCGCTCCTACGTGAACGTCAACCTGAAGCGGCTGGAAATGTTTGTCGAGCGCGAACTCTATTTCCGGGAAACCGCGGACCAGGTAGGTCCCGGCCTCCTCACCAAGGAGGAAGTCGTCGACGAGGCGGTGGCGCGCGCTCTCGGGGATGGGGGAGAAAAGCCCGAACGGCTGGCTCTTGAAGCCTGGCTGTACCGGCTGGCGATCCGGTCCATGAACGACTTGGCCGCGGGCGCCGCGGAAATCGGCTCTGCCGTGCACCTAGAAGAATCCGCCCGGCGGCAGAACGTTCGCGCCAGTGATGAACCGGAGCTGCAATTTCACCAGCCCGACGAAACCCTTACGAAAGAGAATGTCATCGCCGACCGTCGCATCGCGACGCCCGAAGACATCGCCTCCTCTGACGAAATGATTACCCTGGTGCACTCCGCCTTGAGCGGCGCCCGCCGCGGTGATCGCGAAGTCTTCATCCTGCATGCGATCGAGGGTTTCTCGGTGGCGGAGGTGGTGGCCATTACCGGCCACGATGCCGAACAGGTGCGATGCTCGATCGCTGCAGCCCGCGCCTGCCTGCGGCAGGCTCCGTCCCTGGCCGGCCGCTTGGGCGACCGGCGTCTTCCTCCCACCGGCACAGCGTAGAGTGGCCGTGATTTCGACGGCGTGGTGTCCTGGGCCGTCCGGCGATCGAGCTTCGCTCACGACTCCGCTCAAATCTTGCGGTTCGCGGTCTTTCCGATCTCCCCGCAGAGCACGTAGGCCACCGACAACAAGGCCAAAAACGATTGCAAGGCCAGGCACCACAACCAGGTGAATCCCGTGGACAACGAACTGCCCGCCAGCTTGCCGGTCAAGCTGCTGCCGGAAGAGTGCGGCGCCAGTGCCAACAGCAAGGCAAACCCCCACAGGGTGCATGCCAGCAGGGACCATCGCAGACGGGGCTGCAATGCCATTCCGCCGCGCGCGGGTGGGACTAGTTGCGGCCGGAGTCTTCCGCTGCGGGCGGCCGCGATCGCCCCGGGCAGCGCCGCCGCGACCTGCTGCGCAGAAACCGGCCGCTCGGCCGGAGACGACGCCAAACAGTGCAAGATCACGCGCTGCACCGCCGGTTCGAGGCTGGCCAGGACGCGCGCTGACAATACCGGACGTCCGGTTCTACGCAGCGGATCCGCCGGAGCCTGAGATTCGAGGGCGCGCTTTCCGGTGAAGACTTCGTAGAGCGACAGCCCGAGCGAATAAAGGTCGCTCTGCACCGAGCCTGGTTTACCGGCAAGCTGTTCCGGAGCCATGTAGGCGGGTGTACCGGCTGGCANNGCTTCGCCAAACCAAAATCGAGGATCTTCGCCTGGCCGCGCGCGGTAATGAACAGGTTGGCGGGCTTCAGGTCGCGGTGGAGCACACCGGCCTCGTGCGCGGCCGTGAGTCCGGCGCAGAGTTGACGGGCTATGTCCAACGCCTTATCCGGTGCGAAGCGCCCAATCCGTCGCAGCAGATGTTCGAGGTCTTCCCCATCCACGAACTCCATGGTGATCAGGGTCTGCCCATCGGCCTCGCTGATGTCGAAGACCCGGCAGATATTGGGGTGTGTGATCTGGCGAGCCAGCCGCACCTCGCGATGAAAACTCGCGAGCGAGGTTCCGTGGCCGCGAAACGGTCCGGGAAGGAACTTGAGTGCCACCGGTTGGCCGAGCGTGAGGTCGTCGGCACGATACACCTGCCCCATTCCGCCGCGGCCGAGCCAGGCCACAATCCGGTAACGCCCGGCGAACAGGGTCCCCGGAGCGAAGTGCGCGGGCTGCCCGGGCATATTCGGATGCGGTTTGGGACCGGCGAGCCCGCCGAGAGTGGTTTCCGCGGACAGCGAGCTCAGCGGGTGGCGGCAAGAAGGGCAAAAGACTTCCGGCGGGGCGGCGACACAGCTGGTGCCTTGGGCCATTTTTGGACTCGGTCCTAGAAAGAAGTTTGGAGGTGTGCCCATTACATCTTCCGCCCCCGCCAGGGTCAAGGCTTTGCTGGGAAATCGGCGCGCTGCCTGGTCCAAAGCGGGACCTGAGCACCGCAGGTCGTGGCCGACCCGCGATCTGGGCGCGCAGGGCCGCACGATTTCGGTGGTTCCCGTTTTGAACCCACGAGGAAAATGGACGGTGGCGGATCAGGCTTCGAGAATGGCTCCGGAAAAAGGGCCGCGAGCTAAGGTCGAAAACTCAGGTTTGCTGCCAGCACCCGGACTGGAGGCGTGAAGTTCGTGCGTCGGGCTAGAACTTCACCCGCACATCGGGACCTTTTTCGAGGTGAATGCTCTCCACAAAGCGGACCTTTGAGGTGCGGAGGGTCATGATCACCGACGAGGTGCGGATGCCTTCGCCGAAAAAGCGCACGCCTTTCATCAGGGCGCCGTCGGTGACGCCGGTGGCGGCGAAGATCAGCTGTTTGCCCGGCGCCAGATCTTCGGCTTCGTAGATCTTGTTCTTGTCCGCAATGCCCATGCGGGCAATGCGCTCCTCGAGTTCCGGGGTGTTGATGACCAGGCGGCCCAGCATATAGCCATTGACACAGCGCACGGCGGCGGCCGTGATGACGCCCTCGGGTGCACCGCCTGAGCCCATTACGGCGTGGACACCGGTTCCTTCGACGGCAGCGGCAATGCCGGCCGAGAGATCGCCGTCTCCGATCAGGCGGATGCGGGCGCCGGCCTTGCGGATATCGGCGATCAGTTGGTCATGCCGCGGGCGATCGAGCACCACCACCACCAGATCCTCCACGTCCCGCTTCAGGCGTTTGGCCAGGTTCTCCAGATTGTCCGCCACCGGGGCGTCGAGATCGATCGCATTCTTGCAGGAAGGCCCCACCACAATCTTTTCCATGTAGCAGTCGGGGGCGTAGAGCAGGCCGCCCCGTTCCGAGGCAGCGAGCACCGTGATCGCGCCCGCCGCGCCGGTGGCGCAAAGGTTGGTCCCTTCGAGCGGATCGACCGCGATATCGATCTCGGGGACGTCGGGTCCATCGGGGAATTCGGCGCCGACTTTTTCGCCGATGTAGAGCATGGGTGCCTGATCGCGCTCGCCTTCGCCGATGACGATGGTGCCGCGCATCGGGATCGACTCCATGGTGCGCCGCATGGCCTCGGTGGCGACCTGGTCGGAAAGTTTGCGTTCGCCTTTGCCCATGGTGCGCGCGGAGGCGATGGCCGCGGTCTCCACCACGCGCAGCAGCTTAGCCGCCAGATCACTCTCGATGTTCTCGCCGAAGCTGCGGGCTTTGGTTGGACGCTCGGTCGCTGCCATGAATGGCTTCCTCTCTGCAAAACGCATGAGCATATAACGGGCGTGGGCGATAGGGAAGGGGCTGGCGTTTACCAGGGTTAGTCCCGGCCGGCGAACCGTGGGCGGGAAGGAAGCGCCCTCGGTCGAGGAAGCCTCGGATTTTTCGAGGACTCACGCCCGACCGGGGCCGCGTGCAGATCGCGTCGCGGGGTTGGTCGTCGCGGTCCATGACGAGAAGACCCGGGGAGTCCTATGAGTGAGGACACTTCGCAGACTCGCCCGGGGCCGTGGAGCCAGCCTAGAACGCGTCAATCCCGGTCACGCTGCTCCCGATGATGAGGGTATGAATATCGTGCGTGCCTTCGTAGGTTTTNNTCCAAGGCCATCCAGACATTGTTGCGCTTGGCCATCGAGATGTGCTGATGCTGTACTTTGTCGCTGTCTTTCAGCCGTCCAACCTGCAAAATCAGGAGTTGCGCCTTGGTAATCTCGGAAATCATCCAGGCCAGCTTTTCCTGCACCAATTGGTGGGAGGCGATAGGCTGATCGCGAAACTGCTTGCGAAACAGCGAATACTGCAACGCGCAGTCGTAGCAGGCCATGGCCGCGCCGATCGCGCCCCAGGCGATGCCGTAGCGTGCCTGATTGAGGCACATCAGCGGAGATTTCAGGCCGCCGCTTTTGGGCAGCAGGTTCGACTCGGGCACGTGCACATCCTGCAGCGAGAGGCTCGACGTCACCGAGGCCCGCAGCGACCACTTGCCGTGAATATCCTCGGCGCGGAAGCCCGGGCGGTCGGTCTCGACCAGGAAGCCGCGAACCAGATTCTCCTCTTCCTCCACTTTGGCCCAGACGACCGCCACATCGGCAATCGATCCCGACGTGATCCACATCTTTTCGCCGTTCAGAACATATTCCTTGCCCACCTTGCGGGCACGCGTGCGCATGCCGCCGGGGTTCGATCCGAAATCCGGCTCCGTCAGCCCGAAGCAGCCGAGCTTTTCGCCCTTCTGCATGGCGGGCAGCCAGGTTTGCTTCTGCTGGTCGCTGCCGAAGGCATAAATCGGATACATCACGAGCGCCGACTGCACGCTGACAAAGCTGCGCACGCCGGAGTCGCCGCGCTCGAGTTCCTGCATCACCAGGCCGTATTCGACGTTGGACATTCCGGCGCAGCCATAGTCCTTGAGCGAGGCTCCGAAAAAGCCCAAATCGGCCATGGGCTTTACCAGTTCACGCGGAAAGCGTGCGGCGCGGTTGCACTCCTCAATGATCGGAATGAGGTTGTCTTCGATGAACTTGCGAGCGGTATCGCGGACCAAGCGTTCGTCATCGCTGAGCAGCGTGTCGAATTCGAGGAAATCCACTCCCCGGAACTTGATGGCCATGGGGCTCTCGCTTCTGTTTCCCGCTCGGAACTGCGCTCGGGACTGAGGGATGGGGGAACTCTAGACGGTAGCAAAGCGGGAAGACGAGGTCAAACCTCCGAAGTACCATGGGTGCACGACCCCAAAGTGCA
>PKYX01000254.1 GCA_003132825.1 Acidobacteriaceae bacterium | reverse complement strand
CCACCGAGCCGCCGCAGAACTCGGAACGCCGCGTGGTGTTGCACGAAATGGCCCAGCCGCTCTATCTCGAGGGCTATCACCGGCCCGACTACCACAGCCCCGACGATGCGGTGTACGACGCCATCGCCGACCTGATGTCGGAAGGTCGCACCTCGCGCCTGTACCGTGCCCTGGTGCGCGATAAAAAGATCTCCTCCGGCACCGCCGGCTTCACCGGCTTCCCCGGCGAGAAGTATCCGCACTTGTTCGCCTTCTACGCCTTCCTCATGCCCGGCCACAAGCCGGAAGAGGCCGAACTGGCCATCCACACCGAACTGGACCGACTGAAGAACGAAGACATCAGCGACGAAGAGTTGAAGATGATCAAGACCCGATCGAAGGCCAACTTGATCCGGAGCCTGGCCGACAATCCCGGGCTGGCCGAACAGCTGGCAATCTACCAGACACGGTACGGCGACTGGCGCGAGCTGTTCCGCCAAGTGGACCGCATCGACCGGGTCAGCAAGGCCGACATCCGGCGCGTCGCCAACCAGATTTTCGTCCCCGCGAATCGCACCGTCGGCATCATGGAAACTTCCGCGCCGGCCGCGGCCAACCAGGGAGGTGCGCAATGAAACCGCACCCGCTGACTGGGTTGTGCCTGGCTCTGGCGGTGTTAACCGCCGCCGTTCCTCGCGCCACCGCGCAAGCCACCAACTGGAAGCAAATTCCCATCTCGCCCTTGCCGGCTTTCCATCCCCGGGAGCCGAAGCGAATCGAGTTCCCCAATGGCATGGTGATCTTCCTCGAGGAAGACCACGAGCTCCCCCTGATTGACGGCATCGCCCGCATTCGCGGCGGATCGCGTTCGGAACCAGCCGCCAAAGCCGGACTGCTCGACATCTACGGCGAAGTCTGGCGCACCGGCGGCAGCAAGACTCAAACCGGCGACCAACTCGACGATTACCTCGAAGTCCGCGCCGCCAAAGTCGAGACTGACGGCACGGCCGACTCCACCACCATCGCGCTGTCCTGTCTGAAGACTGACTTCGACGATGTGTTCACGGTCTTCGCCGACCTGCTGCGCGAGCCGCAGTTCCGCGAGGATAAAGTCGACCTGGCCAAGCACGAGGAGGACGACGGGGTTTCCCGGCGCAATGACGAAGTCGGCGACATCGCGTCCCGCGAATCAACCAAACTAGCGTATGGCGCCGACAATCCCTATGCCCGCGAGCCGGAATACGCGACGGTCGCCGGCATCACCCGGCAAGACCTGCTGGCTTGGCACCAGGCGCACGTGGCGCCCAACAATATCATCCTCGGTATCGTGGGCGATTTCGATTCGACCGCCATGGAAGCCAAGCTCCGTGCTGCCTTTGGCTCGTGGGCCAAGGGTCCGGAAGCAAAAGAGCCGGAAATTCAGTTCGATCCCGCCAAACCCGGCTATTACTTGGTCGCTAAATCCGACGTGAATCAGAGCAACATCCGCATGGTCGAATTGGGCACCCTGCGCAACAATCCGGATTACTACGCCATCCAGGTTTTCAACGAGGCCTTGAGCGGCGGCTTTGAATCGCGCCTGGTGAGCAGCATCCGTACGATTAAGGGCCTCGCCTACGGCATCGGTGGGGGCATCGGAACCGCCTTCGACCACCCCGGAATCCTGCGCCTCGCCATGGGAACCAAGAGCGGTTCGACGGTGGAAGCCATTCAGGCGCTCTACGAACAGATCGACGGACTTGCCAAGAATCCGTTCTCCGAAGACGAAACCAAACGCGCCAAGGACTCCATCCTGAATTCCTTCGTTTTCAACTTCGATTCACCCGACAAAGTGTTGCGCGAACGCATGTCCTATGAGTTCTACGGTTATCCCGCGGATTTCCTGGAAAAGTTTCAGGCGGGAGTGGAAAAAGTCACGGTGGGCGACCTAGCCCGCGTGGCCGCAAAATATGTTCACAAGGATCAGCTCGCCGTCCTGGTCGTAGGCAACGGTGCCGAGTTCGACAAGCCTTTGTCGTCGCTCGGTCCCGTGACGAACGTCGACATTACCATTCCCCCGCCACCCGGGGAAGAAACCGCACCCGCCGCCAAACCGTCGGCCTCGAATCCCGAAGGCAAAGCCCTGGCCGCCAAGGTGGTCGCGGCTCTGGGCGGGGACGCCAAGCTCCGATCGATTCAGGCGATCGAAGGAAAGTACGCTTTCACCCAGAAGGCGCCCCAGGGTGATGTGGCGATGACCATGCAAAGCATCATCGTCTTTCCCGACCATGTCCACATCTCTGCCCAAGGCCCGATGGGAGATTTCACCGTTGTCGCTTCTCCAACCGTGGCCTTCTTCTCGGCGCCCAGCATGGGAACGCGGGACCTGCCCGACGGACAGAAGCAGGAAACTCTCGCCCAAATCAAGCGCGACTTGGTCTATATCGGCCAGCACGTGAATGATCCTGCTTTCGTGTTCTCCGCCGCAGGCACGGAAAAAGTCGGTAACGTGGACGCGCAAATTGTCGACGTGGCGGGATCGGGCATGACCGTGCGCTGGTACGTGGATCCGGCGAGCGGCCGCGTGCTGCGCGAGTCCTACCCGTCCCTCGGACGCTCGGGTCCGGTGCAAGCCCAAACCGATCTGGACGACTGGAAGACCACCGACGGCTTGACCCTTCCCTTTCTGCACAAGAACAAGCAGAACGGCGAGGACGCCAGCACGGTCCAATTCACGGGCATCCAGATCAATCCTCAGGTGGATCCCAAGCTGTTCGATAAGCCGTCGTCCGAGGCCAAAAGCCCGCAGTAGTAAAGTTAAGAGGTGGCGGAGCATGAATCCGCCCTCCACCGTCGATGCCGGGCCCGTGCTGGTTGATCCTGTCCTCTGGGCAGCGATTGCTCTGGGAGTTGGCCTCTACCTCTTCGATCGCGGATTTGGACTGCTGCGGCGAAGGCGCCTCATCCTGAACCCACCTCGCTCCACGGTGCGTGGCGCCGCACTCGGAGCCGTCGAAGTCAGCGGCAAGGAAGCCGGTCCCTGCACTCTCATCTCCCCGCTCTCGGCCCTAAACTGCTACTACTACCGCGCCCGCGCCTGGCAAAACCAGCAGCGGCGCTGGCAGAAGGTAGCGGAAGAGACGCTGTTTTCGAACGCCCCCTCACGCGCATGCCCGTCCCCGCCTCGCCGGTCTACATCCGAACCCA
>PKYX01000063.1 GCA_003132825.1 Acidobacteriaceae bacterium | reverse complement strand
TGTCGCGGTGGACTATGCCTTCCGCGTGAGCTGCATCAAGCGCGTCGGCAATCTCGATAGCGAGAGACAGGATCAGTTCGGTGTCCAGCGGTTGGCCAGCGATGCGATGCTTCAGAGTCAACCCGTCCAAGAATTCCATCGCGATGAACGACTGCTCACCACTCTTGCCGATGTCGTAAATCGTGCAGNNACACCCATCCCGCCACCGCCGAGCTTCTCGACGATGCGGTAGCGCGAGATGGTCTGACCGATCATCGAACCGCCTTGTGTGCGACCATATGCGGCGCTGCCTGATCCAAGACGGGCGCACGCTCTGCACACTCCCGGATTTCCTGCACGCGAGACGTGACAATTGGCGTGGAATATTCCGGATGGCAAAACTCCAAGTGCATACCGCGACCGACAAAATGCCGCTTCAGCATGGAACCGCCCCAAGTTGATCCTGCGATGGCAACCAAGGTCGGTTCTGGGCAATATTGAGGATGACCCGAAATTAACGCTTGGCTTCCTCCCAGCATCACTGCCATGTAGCAGCGGTGCTGAGTTTCGATCAGGAGCACGCAGTGCGGTTGTAACCGGTCGAGGAACACGCCACCCTCGATTTCCGACCCAACAATGTTGCGATTCACGTCATCGCTCAGATTGGGATGTGGCGTGAACAATGCTTTTCCTCTCAGAGCGCAGAAATCGAACGTACGAACTTGTTCAGCGGATTGGCGACGACCAAATCATCGGACCATAAACGCGCCAACATTTTCGGGTCGCTGCGATAGTGCGAGATGGTCCCGTCGATCATGAGTGGTCTCGCCGGGACTCGGCTGCAATATTAAGGATGTGAGGAAGCCGAGTCAACGAGGGGCAACACCGATGGAAGCAGGAAAGGGCAAATCCCGTGATCTCGGGCTTTCCCAAGCCCTCGCCAATCCAGTGGTCAAAAAGGGTGTTTTCCGCAGAGCCGCAAGTGGATGAAACTAATGAGCGGGAATTCGCGTTCGGTGGTGGTCAGGCGGGTATACCTTGCTGACCACGCGCCTTACCTGAGATCGCGGATCAGCAGCACGTCTTGTTCACCGGTGCCACGACTCATAACGATCCGTTTGCCGTCTCGTGACAAGTCGAAACTCAAAATTGCTTCGCTGTTGAAATGGGTGATCTGCTTCGGCGTCCCTCCCGCGATCGGCTGGCTCCAGATGTTCTCGACACCGCCCTCGTTCTTGGTGTAAAGGAGCGAGCGACCGTCAGTGGCCCACCGAAACCACGTCCGCAGCGACGACAAAATGTCGAAATGCTTCGTCGGTGGTCCACCTTCGAACGCCATGATTGCGATTCCGTGCGGGGGATTTGCCGAAGGGTCTTCGTAGGAGTAAGCGATCATCTTGCCGTCAGGCGAGATAGTCGGATAACCTGCTTCTGCATCGCTAAGCCGAACCGGATTGCCGCCTTCAATGGGAACCTTCCAGATTCCTTTCTCCGGACCCCCCTTGCTGTAAACCACCCATTTACCGTCCGGGGAACAGTCCGTGCCAAAATCTTGAAGCGGGCTGGCGGTCAGTTGCTTCGGGTTGTTGCCGTCGCTGTCCATCCTCCAATTCTCAAAACTCCCCGAGCGGTCTGATTCGAAAACAATGTAACGTCCGTCCGGTGAAACCCGAGGCAGGAAGTTTCGTCCGGCGTTCGACGTCAACTGCCTCGGGTTGCTTCCATCCGACTCCATCAGCCAGATGTTCCCATCTGCCCAGCTAGAATACACAATCCTGCCGTCCGGGCTCCACGTCGGATAGCCCAAACTGCCGTGCGATGTGATCGACTTGGCGCTGTCCAATGCCGCCAAGGGCGCGACCCAAGCATCGGCCAAGAATTCCAATTGCACCGTCGCTACAACACGGGAATCGGCAGTTACGCTGACGTTGGCGTAGTTGTTCAAATCACTGGTAATCCTGCGAACTTCCCCATTCGCATACGAGACGTACACGACTTGGACTGGCCCGCCATTCAGCTCTTGCGTATTGGCGACGAGCCCTCGGCCGTCGGGAACCCATGCTAAGTCCGGAACCCAAGTCCACCGCTTTGGGGTTAGAGGGCGCTCTGCCCCGCCTTGGACGGTCACTTCCACCAGAGTCGCATACTTGACACCCGCTTCGGTGTTGAAAGCAACCGCAGCAATGGTTTTTCCGTTGGGCGACCAAGCAACCGGGCCTCCGAAGCCGTTGGGCGATTTGCGGACGGCCAGTTGCTTCTCCCCGCTGCCATCCTCGTTCGCAACCATCAACGCTGCCTCGCTTGTGGCTTTGGAGCGCCGCAGGAATGCCACCCGCTTCCCGTCCGGCGACAGCGTCACCGGATTGACCAAAAAAAAGTTGCCTGCCACATCGACGATCAGCCTTTTCTTGGTTCCTCCCAGCACGGGTATTTTGTAGAGGACGGAAAGCGAAACGTCCAAACTTTTCGACTGCACAACATAAAGGAAATCTCCGTCACGGGAGAAAATCAGCCCGCCATAATGCACGTCGGCAGGCGGAACAATCTGTACGTCGCTCCCAGTCACAACCTGCCGCACCCAGAGAGTGTCCCTGCCACCTAATTCATCGTCAGCCGTGGCATACGCCACATATCTTCCGTCCGGCGAGATGGCCGCTATTGTCACTTTGCCGCTGGTGGTCAGTCGTGTGATTTCCGTTTTCTGGAACGACACGGTCTTTGGGGAAAGCCAGTAATAGACACCCCATGCGATTCCCGCTAACGCAACGAGAAGGGCACCGACTGCGAGCCAGCGGCTTCGCTTCCGTCCAACTGGAGAACCAACCCCCGTAGCTGCGCTCTTTCCGCTCTCCGTGTCCCGCTTCAGCCGCTTCAGATCGGCCCTCAACTCGGCGGCGGACTGGCAGCGAATGTCGCGGTCCTTCTCCAGGGCCTTGTTGATGATCCGTTCCAGCTCGGCTGGCACGTCGGGATTCAGCCGCACAGGAGCTACGGGAGCGCGTTCCAGAATAGCGTTGAAGATCAACGCCGAAGTGTCTCCTCGAAATGGCAGCGTTCCTGTGCACATCTCGTACACAACCGCGCCGAAGGAGAACAGGTCGGTGCGAGCGTCGAGTTCCTTTCCTCGCACTTGCTCCGGCGACATGTACGCGACGGTGCCCAGAGCACTGCCGGGACTCGTCAGATGTTCCTCCGATTCGATGGTCGCTGCGCTCAGGGCAACGCTCTCGGGCTTCAGGGTCACTTTCGCCAGCCCGAAGTCGAGAATCTTCGCCTGCCCTCGGTTCGTGACGAAGATGTTCGCGGGCTTGATGTCACGATGGACGATGCCCTTCGAGTGTGCCGCGTCCAGCGCATCGGCGATCTGGATGCCCAGATCGAGTACGGTTTCGATCTCCATCGGCTTGCCAGCGATCCGGTGCCGGAGCGTCTGCCCCTCCAGCAGTTCCATGGCGATGAAGGTTCGCCCATCGGCCTCGTCAATCTCGTGGATCGTGCAGATGTTCGGATGGTTCAGAGAGGACGCGGCCTTCGCCTCCCGCTGGAAACGGCTGAGCGCTTGGGCGTCGTGGGCGAGTTCGTCAGGAAGGAACTTCAGGGCGACGTGGCGACCGAGCTTCAGGTCTTCCGCCTCATACACAACACCCATTCCGCCACCGCCGATCCTGCTGAGGATGCGGTAATGGGAGACCGTCTGCCCTACGGTTTGGGAGGGCGTTGTCACTGGCTAGACATGTTAGG
>PKYX01000216.1 GCA_003132825.1 Acidobacteriaceae bacterium | reverse complement strand
GGAAGCGTTTTGTGCTCGCACTGATCGCCTTCACCGCGGTCGCCACGAGCGTCCTTGCACAGGACACATCAGCGCCTGCCATGACGCTGGTGGTCGACGAAACCCAAGCCGCGCGGCGAATCGCTTTTGTGCGCGAGGAAATCCGGGCACAGCCGGGCTCGCTCGCCCTGGCGTACCCGCGTTGGATACCCGGTGAACATGGACCAACCGGGCCCATTGAACAATTGGCCGCGCTACGCATCCATTCCGGAAACTCGACCCTGCCCTGGACCCGCGACCTCGAGGACATCTATACGATTCACGTTGAGGTTCCGGCGGGCAGCGATAGGATCACCGTCGATTTCGACGTGCTGCTGGAAAATACGATTTCCGATCATCAACTCTTGTTGGCGTGGAATACCGCTGTGTTGTACCCGCGCAACGTCGACAAGCACGAGTTAATGATCGCGCCGTCCATTCTTCTGCCGGCAAACTGGAAGCAAGGGAGTTCGCTCGAGGTCACCGGCCAGATCGGTGCCCGGGTGAATTTTGCCCCGGTTTCGCTCGAACGCCTGATCGATTCCCCGGTGCTGGCCGGCGAGTTCTACCGCGCCCTGCCACTGGCGTCGAGTTGGCCGGCGGAGCTCGACATCACAGGGGATAGCCAGGCTGCGGTCGACAAAGCGGATGACGCGCACGCGGTCGCTGTGTTCGGGAAGCTCATCGACCAGGATCGAGCCATGTTCGGGTTCCGGCATTGGCAAACCCTGCACTTGCTGGTCTCGCAAAGTGAAGCGCGACCCTTCGACGGACTGGAGCACGAGGATTCACCCTACAACGCGATCGGCGATGCCGGACTATCCAAGAAGGATCAGCTGGAAAAATTTGGCTGGCCGCTTCTGGCCCATGAACAGTCGCATTCTTGGGACGGCAAGTACCGCCGTCCGGCCGAGTTGTACTCGAAGCCCGACTATCAGGGTCCGGAACGGACGTCGCTACTCTGGGTGTATGAGGGTCTTAACGAATACATCGGGATGTTGCTCGCCACCCGCGCGGGCTTCAATGATGCGGCCTACATGCGCGATTACCTGGCGCGGACGACGGCCGACTCTGTTTACGAACCGGGTCGCGCCTCGTCCGCTCTGGTGGACACTTCGACCGAGAACTGGGTGCTGCGTTCGGTTCGAGGGGGATGGTACTCGTTGCGCCGGGGACAGGACTACTACGACGAAGGCGCGCTCATCTGGTTGCAGGCCGATGCCCTCATCCGCGAAAAATCGCAGGGCCGCCTATCACTCGACGATTTCTTGCGCAGCTTCCTCGGCCAGCGCGACACCGGGCCGGTCGTCGCGCCCTACACGCGAGAGGACGTCGAAGCGTCCCTATCGGCGATATTGCCGTTTGATTGGCACGCCTTCTTCGAGACCCGCATCTACCAGGTCAACAGCAAACCGCCGACCGAGGGCCTCGAGGCAGCTGGCTGGCGCCTGGTCTATAACCCGACCCCCAACAACGAACCTTTCTTCTCGAGTATGGTCGGTCCTGGCTTTTATTATGGATCGTATTCGATTGGGATGGACGTAAAGAAGGACGGCACCATCTTCGAGGTCGTCCCCGGAACGCCGGCCTACGAGGCGGGTCTCGGACCGCAAATGACGATTCTCGCGGTCGACGGCCACATTTACTCGACCGATGCGCTGAACGAATCGATCGCGCATCCTCGCCACGGCAAGATCTCCGTCGTGGTTCGCAACTTCGACTCGGTGGAATCCCACGAAATTCAATATCCCGGAGGCGTGCGTTATCCCCATCTCGAGCGAATTCCCGGCATCCACGACTACCTGAGCGAGATCCTCGAACCGCGCAGCGACAAGCAGCACTAGACACCGGGCCGAGGTGCTGGGCAATCCCGAAGCGCCGCTGAGCTCCGGCTTTCTATTGGACGCGCGGTGCCAGCCCAGGTCGCTGAAACGGTGAAAGCGCATCGCCGCAAGGGGTGCGCCGGGATGCCGGCACAAGTCAGCGGCCCCAGGCCAGTGCCACTACAGCAGCCCCAAATGGTCAGCGTACTTGGCCTGCAGGGAACTCACCAACAGTTCAAAATGGGCATGACGGCGCAGGTTCTTCAGGCATGGGTCTTTCAGAAAAAACGGCCAGCAGGCAAAACCCGTATCCACGCTGCGTTCCAGCCACTCAAACGCGACTTCCGGCCGATTGAGCAAGGAAAGAATGCAGGCAATCTGATAGTAAGTGTGGTGCGCATGACCGAACGATTTCGGGTGCGTACAGGCTCGGTTCATGCAGTCGAGCGCGGCCTCGGATTTGCCCATTGCCGCATGCATCACACCTTGCAGGGCGATGATCATGGGTTCTTCCTGCACCAGGCTGGCGGCTGCCTCGAGCAAGCCTTGGGCCGCTTCCCATTCGCCCGTCAATATCGCGAGTTCCAGGGCAAAATGGATGGCATACTTATTCGCCGGATTCTCGATTCGCCATTTCTCGAGTTCCGCCCGGGCAAGTTCGTACTCTCCGCTCCACAGATAGACTTGGGCAACGCTGTGGCTGATGGTTTTTCTAGGATCAAAAGGTCTGCCCCTCTCAAACATCGCACGAGAATGATCGAGCAGACCGATGTGCGCCAGAATCGTTCCCAAACGGCTGTAGGCATGGGGCAGATTCTTCTGCAGGGCGAGGGCGTGCTTCAATTCCCGAATGGCCTCGATATGCTGGAAGTTCCTTGAGGGCCCCCAGAGCAGAAAGGCCTTGGCGACATGTCCTTCGGGCAGAGCGGCATCGAGCTCCAACGCGCGCTGGCAGTGAAATTCGGCCTTCTCCAGCCAGCTCCGGCTGGGATCGATTTCGAAGTGGCGTTTCGCGCATACAAAGGAGAGAACGGCATGGGCCAGCGCAAAGGCGGGATCGCGAGCGACCGCATTCATCAGGGGTTGTGTGGCTTCCCCCCAGAGTTTTGAGTCCCCGGCGGAACTCCGCCGATAA
>PKYX01000195.1 GCA_003132825.1 Acidobacteriaceae bacterium | reverse complement strand
GGCTTCAGGGGGAAGCGATTCGGTTCGAGTAGGACCGGTCGAAGGGTCCGCGTTCGCGTCCGCCTCGAGGGCGAGACCGCCGCGGAATCGCCGGCAGGATGCCGCGCTGCGAGCCACGCCCCGCGCCTATTTCTTTTCCCCTCGGGCCGAAGCTGCGATCGATAGGAGCAGGATCCCGCCCACCGTGGCCAGCGCCCAGGCGGTTGGAATCTGATAGTAGCGCGACACTAGCATCTTGGCGCCGACAAAGATCAGGACCAGCGCCAGCCCGTAGTGCAGGTATTCAAACATCGCCATTATGCCGGCCAGGGCAAAATACATCGAGCGCAAGCCAAGGATGGCGAAAACATTCGAGGTATAGACGATAAACGCATTCAGCGTGATCGCCAGCACGGCAGGAATCGAGTCCGCCGTGAACAAGATATCGGTGGTCTCAACCACCAGGAGCACCACCAGCAACGGCGTAGCATAGAGCGCCGGTCGGCGCACGAAGAATTTTCCGCCTTCATAGTCTTCCGTGACCGGTATGAAACGGCGCAGCAGGCGCAGCGCCGGATTTTTGTCCGGATGAATCTTGGAGTCCTTTTGGCCGAACAGCTTCATGCCGCTGTAGACTAGCGGCGCGCCGAAGGCGTAGATGATCCAGTGGAACCTGCGAATCAGTCCCACCCCGGCCACAACGAAGACCCCGCGCATGACTAGCGCCCCCAGGATCCCCCACAGCAAGACTTTGTGCTGATACTCGGCGGGCACGCGAAAATAGCGGAAAATCAGAAGAAAAATGAAGAGATTGTCCACGCTGAGCGAAAGTTCAAGAACGTAACCGGTGACGAACTCCAGGGTTGCGGTGTGCCCCTGCCAGAAATAGACGACCACCGCGAAAGCGGCCGCGAGCGCGATCCAGAGGGCGCTCCACCCGAGCGCTTCGCGGGATTTCACCACATGGGCGGAGCGACGCAAAACCCCAAGGTCGAGGGCCAGCATCGCCAGCACGAAAACATTAAAGAGGACCCAGAATCGGAGATCGTTCAAGCGAAAGTCCTAAGGCCGGTTTTCCAGTGCCCGCTTTTCGAGTGCCCTGGGAGAAATGATTCCAGATTTTAGCGACATCAAGCCGACGGAACCCGGGCTGATCGTTCCCGGGGACATGGAGCGCGGCCGCACCTTACTTCGAGTCCAGCATCCGCACAGTTTCGAGGATCACGCTGCCCACGATCTCCATGCTCTGGGGGCTGAGTTTGTCAACCGTATCCTGCGGGGTGTGCCAAAAGATGTTGTTATACCCGTAATCAAAATCGATCAGATCAGCGCAAGGTACGCCGCGTTGCATGAAGGGCGCGTGATCGTCCCCCACGGCATTCTGCCGGCCAAAAAAATGCGATTGATATCCCAGTCGGGTCGCCGCCTGATACACCAGATCTTCCAGCCAAGGCGTGGAGTAGGCGTCGCGATCAATATTCAGGTCGGCATCGCCGATCATATCGGCCAGCAAGAACGCCTTGATCTGTTTCAGCGTTCCATCGTTCTGCCACAGCTCCGCCAGGTGACGCGCGCCGTAGACGCTGTCGGTGTCGGTCCACTGTTTAAGCGCCTCTTCCCCGTCGGTCCACAGCAGCCAGACGCTGTAACCGTCCCGCTTTTTCCCCCGTAATTGATTGGCCAGTTCAAGCAGCAGGGCCGTCGAAGAGCCGCCGTCATTGGCGCCGACATAGCCGGTGTTGCGGAGCGGATAGTTGGTATCGTAGTGCCCCGCGATGACGATAATGCCGTCCTTCGTGCCGGGAAACTTGGCCACGATGTTGCGCACCGGAAACTTGCCTTCCGGAGTGTCGGCGGTAAAAAGATCGTCTACAACCAGATCGCCTTTCAGGTGAGCGTAAATATATTCTTCGAGCCTACTGTGGTTCGCACTTCCGACCGGACGCGCTCCGAAGGCGACGATTTGCCGCGTATACTGCAGGGCGCGTGCGGAGTCGATCGAAGGCGGAGGACCGGGGTCGGCGGGCAGGGAAGAAAAATCCGACGCGCTCGCCACCGGAGCGGAAGCGGCCGCCGGTTCGGGAGCGCCGGCCGGCTTCGAGCCGCCGCAGGCGATCAGGCTCAGGCAAAGCACGAGGCTGAACGCGATCGGCAGCTGAGGCAATCGAAACCGGTTCCCGGGTTTCATGATTGCTTTCGCGCCTGCCGCGCGCGGCGTTGCGTGGGGTGTACCAGCCAGGCAATCCCAATGCTCACCGAATAGAGCGCAATCATCGGGGCCGCGAAAATGCACATGTTCAGAATGTCGGAGGTCGGGGTCACGATGGCGGCAATGATAAAGATGACGAGAATGGAGTAGCGAAAGTTTCGCCACATCCATCCCGCATTCACGATTCCCATCAGGGCCAGGAAAAACACTAGGATCGGCAGCTCGAAGACCAGTCCCATCCCGATGATGATGGTCAGGAACAGGTCGGTGTACTCGCTCACCGTGATCATGGGTTGAAATTGCTTGCCGAACCCGATCAGGAAATCGAGCGCCCGGGGATAGGCGATCCGGTAGCCGAAAAAACCGCCGGCCAGAAACAGAAACACGGTCGAGAACATGAAGGGGAAAACGTAACGTTTCTCGTGGCGATAGAGGCCGGGCGAGATAAACATCCACACTTGGTAGAGGACAAACGGCGAGGCCACGAACAATCCCGCGAGCAGCGTGATCTTGACATAGAGATTGAAGGGCTCGGTGGGATTGAGATAGACCAGCTTCTCGGCCATCCCGTTCTTGTGCAGCGCCTCCATGATGGGGCGCTGCATAAACGTGTAGATGCGCTCGTGGTAGGTCCAGCAGACCAAGAACCCCGTCGCCACCGACAGGATGGAGTAGATTAGACGGCGCCGGAGTTCCTCGAGGTGCTCGAGGAAACCCATCGCCCGCATCTCTTCCTTCGGCGGCTCGTCGTCCTTTTGTTCAGGAGACATTTAGACGACACTCTCAGGCATCGGGAGCCTTGGGTTCGAAGGTCGCCTCGAGCGTCGGGATGGCTTCAGCCTGCCGCGGAAGCGCACCGACCGTGGGATGGGCCGGAGGCAGAATGGTTTGGCGCGGTTTCTCCGTTTCCAGTTGATTGATCTCGGCTTCGATCTGCGCCTTGAATTCGTTGGAGGCGCGCTTGAACTCATTCAGCGCGCGCCCGATCTGCCGACCAATCTCCGGCAGCTTCTTGGGCCCGAAGATGATCAAGGCCAACAGAAAGATGAAGATCATGTCGGGGAAGCTGTTCATGCAGTCATAATACTGCTCCGAGTGGACTGGCAGCAATCGGCAGACAAACCGGGCGGCGGACCGCGGGAACCGGCGTTCCGGTCTTGCGGCGCTTGACGGTTCGGTTACTTCGGCAAGTCCCCGTCGCGTTTGGCGGTTGACACCAGCGACCACAGAAAATAAGATTCAGCAAAATTTGAAGCCGGTCCTTGCTTGGGCACTAAATCGTTGGGCCGGCGCGGATTCGGGTCGATGCGTTAAGGAGCTGAACCATGCTAAAGACTCTGGTGCTCGTAGCATTCGTGGGGCTTATTCTTCCNNGCCACGGTGCACGCCGGAGTTTCAGGAATCTTCGGCCAGGATGTCGACATCGGGAAAGGCATCTGTGACCTGCTGGTCACCGATCTGGTCAAGGACGGCACCTACTCGGTGATTGAGCGCAAAGCGCTCGACAAGATCATGGCCGAGCAGAATTTTTCCAACAGCGACCGCGCCAATCCCACTTCCGCCGCGAAACTCGGGAAGTTGCTGGGTGTGGATGCGATCATCGTGGGCAGCATCACGGAGTTTGGCAACGAGACCAAAAACACCGGCGCCGGGGGCGGCGGCGGAGGATTTGGCGGCTTCGGCTTGGGCGGCTTTAAGCACAGCAACAGCAAAGCCAACGTGGCCATTACGGCCCGGCTGGTGGATGTTGATACGGCGGAAATTCTCGGGGTCGCCG
>PKYX01000201.1 GCA_003132825.1 Acidobacteriaceae bacterium | reverse complement strand
CTTCTTCTTGCGCGCGGTCGAGATGCCTGTGGATTTTGGTTCGAACTTGAACTCATCCGGCACCATGCCGACGGCTCTGGCTTCAGCGGGCATGGGGTGGATTATAACCCAGCGTTCTGCACTTGGCACTCGGCATTTGGCCCGCGGCGACTCCAGCCGGGGAGGCCNNTTTTCAACAACCCCACCTATCTCTCTACGAATCAAGCAGTTTCATGGCATAAAGTCCGGCACGAGCCCCGCCGATAGAATGATGCAGGGTCATTTATGTCTTCTCGAGCCAAGGCCAGGGTCAAGTCTGCGGTTCGCCGCTGGCCGCGCTACCAACTTGATGTTCCCATCCGGGTAATTGTCCAGGTTCAGGCCAAGGTGGCGATTATCGACGGTCGGGGAAATTCCCTTAGCCTGGGCGGAATGGCGATGTACGCTGGAGCCGAACTCAAGATGGGCGATCAGGTGGCGGTAGAATTTACCCCGCCCTACTCCTCGCCTCCTGTCCGGGTCGATGCCGTCATCTGCAATCGGACCGGCTACTACTATGGTTTGGAATTTCTTAACGCCACCAGCTCTCAACAAGAGCAGACCGCGAGATTCCAACGGCAGTTGTCAACCCTGACCAGCGCAGCGGATCGTGCGCCATCCTGCTGAAACCGACCGCGCACGCACGCGGATTTTCCGCCAACCGAGGGGCTGCACCCAGCCCGGTTCTGGGCAGCCAGCCGGCGTGAATCTTGGGGGCTCGGTCGAGCATTTCCCGCTTCCGGTGGGCAACTGCTAAAAGTCAGGCGCTTCTGATATATTCACCATCCAGCCCCTTGGAAATCCAGACTCCAGGTTTCGATCCCATGGTTGCGAGTGGAAGTTCCATTGCAAACTCCAAGCCGAGGCGGAAGGAGCAGCACTGATGGCAGGTAAGAGCGTTAATAAAGTCATTCTGATTGGCAATCTTGGGAAGGACCCGGAACTGAAATACACCCCGACCGGCACACCGGTGGCGAAACTCACGCTGGCCACCAACGAACGCTATAAAGACAAGGCCGGCGAGTGGCAGGACCGAACCGAGTGGCACAACATCGTCCTGTGGCAGCGGCTGGCCGAGATTGCCGGCGAGTACCTGAAAAAGGGCGGCAAAGTCTACATCGAAGGACGTCTGCAAACCCGCTCCTGGGACGATCCGAAAACCAATGTCAAGAAATACATGACGGAAGTGGTGGCCAGCGATTTGGTACTGCTCGGCGGACGCGGTGAAGGCGGAAGCAGTGGAGATTCCGGCGGCGCGTCCCGTGGCGCGGCCGCGGCCAGCAACAGTTTCGACCAACGCACCCCGGAGGCGGAACCGGCAGCGGCTTCTTCCCCCATCAGCGATGAGGATATTCCGTTCTAAAGTTGGTTGTCGCCCCTGTGTCCATTGATCCCTTCTGTCAGGAATCTCAGCGGGGAGGGAGGAGAGCAACTTCCTTCTCCACTCCCCGCCGACGGCAATGCAGACTCGGGGCGCTGGCATCGGCGCCCCATCCTCACCCCCCATTGCCGAAAGCATTTCCGGCCGATTTTGTTTGACCGGCGCTAGCGGCGCGGCTAAAGTTCTGGCCTGATACGACGCCTCGAGCTGGATCCGTACCGGAGGACTAACGTGGACGACCCTTTGCCGCCAGAAGCTTCTGAGCCTCCGCTTTCGGAGTTGCATGCGACTGCCATGCCCGCGGTTCCCCCGCCGGACGCTTATCGCGATCGCAGCACGGGGCTGGTGGTTTTTGGCATTATCCAAATTGTTCTGGGCGGGTTGGCGGCGCTTTTGGTTCCCTTGCTCCTGCTGGGCGCGGTTTTCGCGCGCCGCATGGGAGGCGGCATGCCTGCGGGCAGCACGGTCCTCAGCGTTGCGAGTTACGCGCTGGCCGCGATCGGGCTGATCACCCTGGGCACGGGCTCGATCCGGGCGCGCCGGTGGGCCCGGGCCCTGACCCTGGTTTCGTCTTGGATCTGGCTGGTGCTTGGATCCCTCGGCACCATCGCCATGACGGTGTTGCTGCCGAGCGCTTTCATGGCAGGTTTCACGGCCGCGGCGGCCAACGATTCGGAAACGCCCTCCATGCCGAGGGGCGTGATCGCCGTCATCCTCACGGTCGTCATCGTAGTGTGCGCGGTTTTCATGGTTGTTTTACCCATCGTCTTCGTGGTGTTTTACCGCAGAAAAGACGTCGAGGAGACGGTCAAACATCGAGATCCTCGAGTGCGCTGGACCGACCGCCGCCCGTTGCCGGTGCTGGCACTGAGCCTGCTGTTTATTGGCGGCGCGGTTTATTACTTGCTGATGAGCGTCACCATGCCTTTGTTTCCTCTTTTCGGGAGGTACCTGACCGGGCCGCCTGCGGGTATCTGCCTGGTGCTGCTGGCCATGCTGGATGGGTTCTTGGCCTATTCGCTGTTTCGCCTGCAGTTGACGGGGTGGTGGATCGCAGTGGCCGCGGTCGCTTTGCGATGGGCCTCCGCGATCGTCACGTTCCACCGCGCCGATTTGCTCGAGACCTACTCTAAGATGGGAATGCCCCAACAGCAGTTGCAGCTGATGAGCGCGAATCCCATCTTGCGCTCGACTGTGTTGGAGTATTGGACCGCGGCGTTTGGCCTGCTGTTTCTCGGATACATGATCTGGGTCAAACGCTATTTGGCCGCGCCGCCGGAGTCGGTCGCGGCCGGGCAGGGACCTCCCTACACGGCGCCGATGGCTTGACGGCATCGCTCGCAGGCCCTCAGTTGCGGCACACTTAGCTCCAGGAGATCAACCATGTCTGAACTCGCCAGCAAGACCTGTGTTCCCTGCCGCGGGGATGTGCCTGCAATCAAGGGCAAGCACCTGGAACGGCTGCTGCAGATCGTGCCCAAATGGAAAGCGGTAAACGACCACCATCTGGTGCGGGCGTTTAAGTTTCCCGATTTCAGCCAGGCGCTTGATTTTGTGAATCGGGTGGGCGAACTGGCGGAACAGCAAGGGCATCATCCGGATATTTTGCTCGCCTGGGGAAAAGCGGAAGTCACTCTGTGGACCCACAAGATTGATGGGTTGTCGGAGAGCGACTTCATCATGGCGGCGAAGATTGATTTGCTGGACGAAGGCTGAGCGAGCTCTCAGTTTATCGGTCGCAGGCTTCGGCCGTTAGCCGGGCGACGGCCAGAGGCTTGGTTTCTTTTTACGTGTTGGACCAGACCTCCGAGACTTCGGATCCTCGAGGGCGCCGGGGACTCGGGCCAGAATATCCCGGCCCCGGACTTGACGCTGCCGCAGCGAACAGATAGTCTCCCAGCTTCGGCAGACTGCCGTCGCTCGGGTAAGCTTGGGGCCCATCCTGCAGCGGCAGCTGGCAGAATAAGAATCCCGGCGCGTGTGCGGACCTTACCGCAGGCGTGCCCGGGGAGCAGCGCGCTTGAGGAACCTGCTTTATCCTTTCCGCGGATTTCACAATTTCAACATTGAGGAGGATTTGATGCGCAGAATCGGATTGTGTACAGCGGTATTAGCGTTGGTGGCTTGTCTGGTGCCCCTGGCCCCGGCTCAGGACAAGGATGTCGACGTGGGATGGGTTCACGCATTCACAGTCAAGCCGGGCATGACCAAGCAGTTCGAAGAGGGGCGAAAGCGGCACATGGACTGGCATCGGAAGCAAAACGATTCCTGGAGCTGGCAGCTCTGGGAGGTTATGACCGGCGAGGGAACCGGCTCCTACTATTCGATAACCTTCGGCCACTCCTGGAAGGACCTGGATGCCTGGGAAGCGAAGCTGGGAGACACGGACACGGTAGACAGCAATGCGAATATGATGCCCTACCTCGGAGGGGAAACCTCAAGCCTCTGGATGGTGATGAGGGATTGGAGTCACCCGAGCAGCATGAGCGAATCTCCCAAGATGGCGGAGGTAAACCACTTCCTGTTGAAGCCGGGAACCGAGGAGGACTTCGACGATGCCGTCAAGAAGATCAACGAGGCCATCGTCAAAAGCAACTGGCCGGTCCACTACACCTGGTTCCAGTTGCAAGACGGAGGCGAAGGACCGCACTACGTGCTGTCGGTCGAAATGAAGGGATGGGCTGATCTGGCCGAGCCCAATCCATCGTTTGGTGCCATGCTGGAGAAAGCGATGGGCAAGCATGACGCAGAGGCGTTGCAGCATGCTCTAGACCACACCATTCAGCGAGAATGGACCGAGACCATTCGCTATCGGCCGGAACTCAGCTATGAGCCGGCGGCCAAGTAGGAAGTCCTTTGCAGGAAATCTTGGACTGTCATTCCGATCCATCGACGGAAGGAATCTTTGCTCGCCGGACGAAAAGCAGATCCCTCGGGGATGCATTCCCCCGGAATGACAGCCTTCTCTCTTAACCTTTTGCGCTGATGGTGGCTGGAGGTTTACGGGGCGTTGATTTTGGGGTGGACGTAGCGCTCCATCTCGGCCGTCCACTTGAGAAAACGCCAGAGACTGCCGCGCTCCCGCCACACAAACTCCCAAAAGACGAGGAAGCCGATCTGCTCGATTTTCACCCCGCAGTAGGTCTCGACCCGCCACAGCAGGTAAGGGCTGCGCCAAGGGGCCAGGCGGTGCCCGCGCGTGGCGTTCCACAGGAATCGTAGGATGTAGCCCATGGCCTGAGAACATCATAGCCACCTAGGACACCGAGGGCACGAAGAAAAACGGCTGCCCTCGCCCTCCCCCAAGGGCCGCCGCCCCGATGCGCGGCGCGCCCCATGCTAAAATTCTCGTTCCGCCGAGGTTTTCCGCCCTCATGCCCGAGCCCCATGCCCGCCAAACGGCCGAAGATCACTACTACGCTGCACTGGACCTGGTGGCGGAAGGCGAGCCGCAGCGGGCTCTCGCGGAATACCAGAAATCGGTGGAAGCCGATCCNNACCGAAGCGATGCACGGATTGGCCCGCGTACTCCAAGACCTGAGTCGGCTGGACGAAGCGATTGCCGTGGCCAAACGCATCGCGGAACTCGATCCTGACGATGTGCTGGCCTATACCAGTCTGTCGGTGCTGTATCAGAA
>PKYX01000508.1:18022-23562 GCA_003132825.1 Acidobacteriaceae bacterium | reverse complement strand
CGCTTACCGGACGATCGCCCAGATGGGGGACTTGCAATTCCGCCAAAGCCGCCTCCGCCAGGTCCTGCTGGGCTCGACTGATGGTATGGTTCGGATAAATGGTATTGCTGCTGAAGAAGCCCGAGAGCACAACATCCCGCCCGATGGCTTCACCCGTGCACCAGGCCAACAGATCGTTCGAGACGATACCGAGCAGCGAGCGCAGCTCAAACACATTCCAAGCCGGCTGACCGAGGATGGTCATGCTCGATCCTTCCCGGGCCACGGGATAACACTCCCGGGTGATGGTCTTGATCAAAGTGGACTTGCCACACCCGTTCGGCCCGAGAATGGCGACATGCTCGCCGTCCTCGATGCGCAGCGTGAAATCGTGGAGCACAATCTTGTTGCCTCGCATGACCTGAATGTTTTTCAGGTCCAAGAGTGCGGGAGATGGCATAGACCAGAATCTTAAATGGCCACGAACCTTCGGAACAGCACCTCCCCCCGGCCTCCGCCCGGGGAAAGCAGAACCTGNNCTCCGCCGCCCCCTGGAGCCTCGAACTCCGTGTCTGGCCTTCGAGTAGACTGGTCTTCAGATGCCCCTTCCCATCTCCCAGCTTCGTCGCTGGTTCGCGCTGAGCGCCGTGGCCGCCCTCCTGCTGGTTGCCGGAGCGTACTTCTATGCCCGGCACCGCGTGCAAAATGCGCTGAAGCAGGTGCCGGAGAGAATGGGCCTTGGAATCCAGCAAAGTGCGGACGGCTTCACCATATCGCGCTCGGACGGACCTCGGACTCTGTTCAAGATTCAGGCCAGCAAGGCGGTCAAATTCGCAGACGGGGGCCGCGCCGAGCTCCACGACGTGGCCATCACGCTCTATGGCCGGGATTCCAGCCGTTTCGACCAGATCTACGGCTCCGAGTTCGAATACGACGCGCTGTCCGGCGATGTGGTTGCAAAAGGCGAAGTCCAGATCGATCTGGAGGCCAATCCCTCGGGCCTCGCCAGCCCCGACCAGACCACTCCCCAGGAGCTGCAAAATCCGATCCACCTGAAGACCAGCGGCCTTACCTTCAATCAGAAGACGGGCAACGCCTTCACCAAGGAGAGAGTCGACTTTCACATTTCTCAGGCCAGCGGATCGGCGATCGGAGTGAGCTATGACGCCAAAACCGGCGTTCTCACGCTCGCGTCGCAGGTCACGCTGGCAACGAACGAACCGACTCCGACCATCCTCAGAGCGGCCCGCGGCGTCATTCTGAAGAGTCCGCGCACGGTTGTGCTCGAACAGGCGCATCTGCAAAGCGGACTGCGGAATGCCCAAGCCAACCAGGCGGTGCTCTACCTACGCCCGGATAACACCGTGGAACGGGTCCAGGCCCAGGGCGACGTGCAACTCGAAATCAAAGGCCCACAGCCGGCCGAGGTCCACGCCGCTCAACTCGAGCTCACGCTGGCCAACCAGCGGGGCATGCTGCGCACCGCGGTTTTTTCCGGCAACGTCCAGGCAGAGAGCGGCGGCGCACAGCCGATCGCGGGCTCGGCCGGGCGAGCCGTCTTGAGTTTTGCGGCGAACAATGTATTGACCAAGGTGCACACCGAAGACCGGGTCAAGCTGCAACAGCACCAGAAGGCGTCTGCGCCCGCAACCAGCGCCCAGGATCTCGAACTCACTGCGGCGGCCGTGGACCTTTTCCTGGCCGGTGGCCGTCGTCTCGACCACGCCGAGACTTCCGGAGCGGCTCAGATCGCCATCCGCCCGGTGCTGCCGGCCAGCGGGCAAACGCTCGTCACCGCCGGCAAATTCCAGGCCCGTTTCAACTCCCTGGGACAACTCGAATCGCTTCACGGAGCGCCCGCAACGCGCATCGTCTCGAGCAGTCCCGGGCAACCCGACCGTGCCAGCACCAGCCAGAGTCTCGACGCCGCTTTCCGTCCCGGGGAGGGCATTGAGGCCATCGTGCAGCAGGGAAGCGTGGCCTATTCCGACGGGGAACGCAAAGCCTGGGCTGACCGGGCCCGCTACACCCCCGCCGATCAAATGCTGGCGCTTACCGGTGCGCCGCGGGTTGTCCAGGGCGGTATGACGACCACGGCGCGTATCATGCGGCTCAACCGCGCAACCGGCGACGCCTTCTCTGAAGGTGGCGTCAAGAGCACATACAGCGATGTGCAGGCCCAGCCGGACGGAGCGTTGCTGTCCTCCTCGAGCCCCATCCATGTCACCGCCGCAGCCATGACCGTGCATCGCGCCTCCGCGGTCGCCCTCTACACCGGAAGTGCACGCTTGTGGCAGGACGCCAATGTGGTGTCCGCTCCGGTGATCGAGTTTGACCGCGAGCGCCGCTCGGTGGTGGCCCGTGCCTCGTCGGATCGGGAATTGTCGAATGGGGGCGCATCCGATCCTGGGTCCGCTCTTGGCTCGACCGATCAGGCAGCCAGCGCCAGTGCCTCTCCCGGCCAATCCGTCTCCACCGTATTGGTCCAGACTGACAAAAGCGGCAAAGTCACGCCCGTCATCGTGACCGCCAAGCGGCTGACCTACGCCGACAGCGAGCGCAGGGCCCATTTCGAGGGAGGTGTGATTGCCAAGTCGGCGGATTTCTCCGTCCGCGCCGAGCAGATGGAAGTCTTTCTGGAGCCTCGAAGCCAGGCAACATCAGGCGGCGGTCAAACTCTAGGAGGGACCGGAACCGCCCGGCTGAACCGAATCGTGGCCCGAAACCAGGTGGTCGTCACCCAGCCCACGCGACGGGCGACCGGCGATCAGCTCGTCTACACCGCCGCCGCCGACAAATTCGTCCTGACCGGCGGACCTCCCTGCATTTTTGATGCCGAACATGGCAAGATTACCGGCGTTTCGTTGACTTTGTTTAGAACCGATGATAGGGTGCTGGTTGAAGGCAGCGATACCTCTCCCAGCGTTTCACAGACGCGAGTGGCACGATAAATGCGTACTCTGGCCACCGACGAAATCGGCAAATCCTATCGTGGTCGCCGAGTGGTAAATGGAGTCAGCCTTCGCGTCGAGCAGGGCGAAGTTGTTGGTTTACTTGGGCCAAACGGCGCCGGGAAGACCACCACGTTTTACGCGATCGTCGGCTTGATCCCGCCCGACACCGGCCGGGTCCTGATCGACAACGACGACATCACGGACGTGCCCATGTATGTGCGGGCTCGTCGATACGGCATCAGCTATCTCCCCCAGGAAGCGTCGGTATTTCGCAAACTCTCGGTTGAGGAAAACATCCTTGCGGTGCTCGAGGCGCAGCCCATCTCCTGGCACGAGCGGCGGGAGAAGATGGAATCGCTGATCGACCAGCTGGGTCTTGAGCACATCCGGCAGAATCGCGGATATGCGCTCTCCGGGGGCGAACGGCGCCGGGTCGAAATTGCACGGGCCTTGGCCATCAATCCGGCGTTCATTCTGCTGGATGAGCCATTTTCCGGCATTGACCCGATTGCCGTGCTCGACCTGCAGAAGATCATCAGTGATCTGAAAGTCTCTGGAATCGGTGTGCTGATCACCGATCACAGCGTGCGGGAAACGCTCTCGGTGACCAACCGGGCATACATCATTGACGAGGGAAGGATTTTCCGCTCCGGGCTGCCTGAGCAGTTGGCCAAGGATCCAGAGGTGCGGAGGGTGTATCTGGGCGAGAGTTTCTCGCTGGTATGAATTTCCGTCCGCGGACGATTGACGATCGACCACAAAGTTTATGGTGTTACTCCAACCCAAGCTGCATCTGAAAGTCTCGCAGAGACAGATCCTGACCCCGGGACTGGTGCAGATGGTCAGTGTCTTGGCGCTCAACAAGCTTGAGCTCCGCGACATGATCACCGCCGAAATGGTGGAAAACCCGGTTCTCGAAGAGCTGGAAGACTCGGTTCCCCTGCTCGATGACGTCGGCCGCCGCGAAGAAGACCAGGAGCGCCCGACCGTCGAGGAAAGCGCTGCCCCGCCTGAGGAAAAGAAAGACCCCTTCGAGGAAATCGACTTCGGCTCGTTTTTCCAGGATTACCTCGACCCTGGCTATCGCAGCAGCCGAGAAATGGAGGACATTGAACGTCCTTCGTTTGAGAATTTTCTCTCTCGGCCGAGCAATCTGACCGACCATTTAACCTGGCAGCTGGGAGCCGTCCCCATCACTCCCGCGGTGCGCCAGGCGGCCGAGGTTATCCTCGGCAATCTGAACGAAGATGGCTACCTGATTGCCTCCGACGAGGAGTTGCTCGGAATCGTGCCACCGGCGCCGATTGAGGCCGACGCCAACCTCGAGAACACCGTGGTAAAGGAAGCGGCGGCGCTCGGCCTGGGCGAGATCGAAGAAGAGGCCGACGACCCGTCGCTGGCTGACGATCTCTCGGTTTCTGACGACCCGTCTGCCTCTGGTCATCCGTCGTTATCGGACGACGCATTCTCGGAATCGAGCGGGTCCCCCGAAAGTTCAGAAATTGCCACTCTGACCGCGGTTCCCCCTGTCCTCGACGCGGTTGCCCCGGCGCCCCCGGCGGCGCAACCGGCTCGAGTCCCCCAGCCCATCTTCCAACCCAGCTTCACTCGCGAAGACCTTCACGAAGCTCTCGAGGTCGTCCGCCAACTTGATCCCCCGGGAGTAGCCTGCCGCGACTTGCGCGAGTGCCTGCTCTACCAACTGCGTTACCAGCAGCAGCTGGCCGGACAGAAGGACGGCAACGAAGATCTCTCCCAGGTGATCGTCGATGCCATCGCCATCGTCGACCAGCATCTCCGCGCCGTGCAAAACAAGCAGTACAAGGAAATCGCCCGCGCCATTGCTCGTCCCTTAGAAGCCATCCAGCCCGCGCTCGATTATGTTCGCACCCTCGATCCGCGACCCGGCATGCGCTATAACAATGTCCAGCCTCGCCTGATCGAGCCCGACGTTGCCTTCGTAAAACACGGCGACGAGTGGCTGGTGATGATGAACGACGACGGCGTCCCGCAACTCCGCCTCAACCCGGCCTACAAGCGCCTGCTCAGCCGGGACACGCAGGACAAGGACACCCGCAACTACGTCAAAGAGCGCTACAAGAGCGCCATCCAGCTCATCAAGAATATCGAGCAGCGTAAGCAGACCATTACCAAGGTCTGCTACTCCATCGTAGCCCGCCAGCGGGATTTCTTGGAACATGGCATTGATCACCTCAAGCCCATGATGATCAAGGAGGTGGCGGAAGAAATCGGAGTGCATCCTTCCACCGTAAGCCGGGCGGTCGCCAGCAAATATTCTCACACCCCGCAGGGCGTCTTCGAACTGCGCTACTTCTTCAGCGAAAGCGTGAACGGGCCCGAGGGCGGCGGAACTTCCCTCCTGATCCTCAAGCGTCGGGTCAAGAAACTGATCGAGGAGGAGGACCCTGCCCGCCCATTGACCGACGAGCAGATCACCCGCATTCTGCAATCCCAGGGTATTCAGGTGACCCGCCGCACGGTTGCCAAGTACCGGGAAGACATGCGCATCCCGAGTACCCATCAACGCCGAGTGAAGAAATAAGAGGAACGCCGGCGTCTCGCCGGCGCGCAGTGCCCAACCGCAGT
>PKYX01000508.1:0-18007 GCA_003132825.1 Acidobacteriaceae bacterium | reverse complement strand
GACAAATTTGAAACCAAGGTGATCCTGGCGGTCGAGAAACACCGCCACAAAGCCGAAATTACCATCCGCCCGGGCAATGGTCCCCTGGTCGGATTGGCGCAGGCCGGAGATATGATCTCCGCCATCGGCGAAGCGCTCGATCACTTGCAGAAGCAAGCGATCAAGTACAACACGCGCTGGCGCAGCAAGAAGCGCCATCAGCAGAAGAAACACGAAACCAAGAAATGGGACGGCAAGTCTGCGCCGCAAGAAGTCCACACCGCCGTGGGGCTCACCGAACAAACCCTGGTGCGCGTCGTCGTGCACAAATTTCCCGCCACCCCCAAATCCGCGCACGTTCACCTGGTGCGCACCGAAGACGCCGTCGCGCTGCGCCCCATGACTCTCGAAGAAGCCATTAAGGAAGCCCATTTTCGCGACCGCGATGTCTTCGTCTTCCGCGATCCCAAAGGCAAGGTGATGATCTTGCACCGTACCCGCGACGGCAAAATGGAGCTGATCGAAGCGCCCTAGACCATAAACTAGACTAGCCGGCTGCCGGAAAAATCACCGGCTCGAATCGAGCAGAACGTGGCGATCGGCTATGACGGGCGGGCGGAGCTGGTGGCGTCGAGATCGGCAAGTCCGAGACCGGCCGGAGCCGAACCCTTCGAGGGGCAAATAGGGCGCGCCGGTGTTTCCTTTTGCGCGCTCGTTCCGTCGAAAGCGTAGCGCCACCGTGCGCTCTTCGACTACTTCAATTTCACAAACAGCAAGACAAAAATCGCCCAGACCCCAACGGTTTCTGGAAACTGCGCCAGTTGGGCGTCGTGCAGCGGACCGCCCTTGGGAAGTGCATAGGTCAGCAGGAACATCGCCATGGCGGTGAGAACTCCCAGAGTCAGTTTGGATTTCCAGTTCATCGTTGGTTTGCCTCGCGTGAGCCCGCTTTGTCGGAGGCGAGCTGCGCCGGTTTCAGCCGACGAGTATACTCCGGCAGAATTCCACATGCCTGGAAAATGCGGCCGCCTACGCCCGCCAATCCCGGCCCCGCTCACCGGGGAGACCCGCGCCTGAGTTTGGCCTGCCTCAAAGAGGAGATGAAATCAGTGTGCCCGAGGTGCGCCCAGAACATGGATGGTGTGCAACCAGGTCTCGGCCAGGACCGGCCAGTGGGTGACCGGAAGCTCGGTCGGGCGCAGCCCGTATCCGTGACCGCCTTGCGCGTAGATGTGCAGTTCGGCCGGAACCTTCAGTTCCTTCAAGGCTTGAAAGTACAACAGAGAGTTCTCCTCGTGCACCGGATCATCTTCTGCCTGCAGCAGGAAAGTCGGCGGAGTGTTGGCACTCGGTCCGATAGCAGGCCCGATTTTCGTGAGGTCGGGAGCGTCCGAAAGATAGCCGGGATAAATCACCAACACAAAGTTGGGACGCGCGTCGAGCTTGCTCTCGGGAGTCTCGGGCGCCCCCTCGCGCTTGAAATCTGCGTGGTTGCCGAGAATCACCACCAGATGGCCGCCCGCGGAGAAGCCCAGAGCGCCCACCCGCTCGGGATCAATATGCCACTCCGCGGCGTGAGCCCGGGTCAGCCGCATGGCTTGCTGCGCATCCTCCAAATCCTCCACCTTCTCCGGGTAGTGGCCATCGAAGGGCACGCGATATTTCACGAGCACACAGGTCATGCCGATCGAGTTCAACCACTCGCACACCTCGGTTCCTTCCAGGTCGAGGGCAAGTATCCGGTAGCCTCCGCCGGGGAACACCACGACCGCTGCGCCCGTGTCCTTGGCGCTGTTCGGCTGGTATACCGCGAGACTCGGGCGGCTGATGTCGGTGAGACGAAGGACCGGCCTGCCGGCGATTGGCCGGTCGGTGGCTTTGCTCGCGTCTCTCTCCGGACCGCTCACGGTGGAAGGTTCGGGAGTGCCATTCGGCCAAAGCGGCAGCGTGATTCGCTGGGCGCGAGCGCCGGTCGCGACGGTCACTAGAGCAATTGCCATCCAAAAGTGGGTGCGCACCGAAGGATTCTACCCGATCGGCCATGGTCCCGCATTCGTGGGCCGGCTAATGGGCGGGATTAACTCCGGCTGGCCCTCGCGAAACGCGCCCGTTTTGCGCTCGATGGCGAAAGCTGGGCTGGGCTTGTGCCGAAAGTCCTCTGTCCACTGAGGCGCCCCCCCTTTGTTTCCGCGAGATGCCGTCCCCGCCTTTTTTTGTTGTAGACTCCTTCATTCCGCTCCCNNCGTATCACAATTGGCGGCTGACGACGGTCGTACTGAAAAAGGAACTGGAGGAAACAGGACTATTCCAGGTCACGGTCGCGACGGCTCCTCAGGTTGGCGGTGACTTCAGCAGCTTCCAACCGAAGTTCGGCGACTACAAAGCCATCGTATGGAACTATGACGCTCCCGACTGGCCGGCGGACCTGCGCTCCCAGGTGGAACAGTATGTAAGAGCGGGCGGGGGCCTGGTCATCGTTCATGCCGCCGATAACGCTTTTCCCGATTGGCTGGCCTACAGCCAGATGGCCGGCGTCGGGGGGTGGAGAAATCGATCCGAAAAGTCCGGACCGTATTGGTATTTCAAGGATGGCAAGCTAGTTTCTGATACCTCTCCCGGACCCGCCGGGTCACACGGAGCGCGCATCCCCTTCCAGGTCGTCACCCGGGAACCCGAGCATCCCATCATGAAAGGCTTGCCCCCCGCCTGGATGCACGCCGGCGACGAGCTTTATGCCCGGCTTCGCGGACCCGGGCAGGATATGACCGTGCTGGCAACGGCTTATTCCGATCCGCTCAACAAGGGCACGGGCCGTGACGAACCGATGCTTATGGTTTTGCGCTACGGCCAGGGAAGAATTTTCCACACCACGCTGGGGCACGATGTGGCCGCACTGAGCTGCGTTGGATTTATGACGACCTACCAGCGAGGAGCGGAATGGGCGGCCACCGGCAAGGTGACGCAGAAATTGCCAACGACTTTTCCCAGCGCCGACACGGTCAGCTTCCGCGTCGACATTGCGGAGATGGATCCGGCTTTTCTGACCAACGCCCCGACCGCGGCGCCCCCCGCCTCGCCTGTGGCGCCGGGGAAGTGAGGCCAGGCTTGTCCCCAGAGGTCTGCTCCCTGTGCTCCCGGATACCTTGTCCTCGAGGCGTTGTGCGTGAGCTCTTGTCCCGGAGATTGGGGGCCCGATTTCTCCGGCCCGCCCGAGCCAAGGGGTCGCGCCCTTTTTTGCTGCACGGCGGGCACGCCGCGCGCGCGTCTTGCGGCCGGCTGGCGAAGCCTCAGCTGCCCGTGCTTGCGGACTCCTCCACCTGCCATTTCCGCGCCAGATGTTCCAGATCCTCTAAGACTTTCTCAATATCTTTCATGCGCTTGGTGATGCCGTAGGTGACTGCCGGAGGAATGGTCGGCGCATAGTGGCGGAAGACAAATTCTTTCTTCTCCAGCATCCGCAGCCGCTCCGCCAACACCCGCGACGAAATTCCTTCCACCTGCTTCTGCAACGCGCCAAACCGCGCCGGACCGTGAGTGCTCAAAGCCCACAGAATGTGGAGGGTCCAGGGCCGCGCTAGCGACTCCAAAAGCCCGTGGATGGGGCAGGGACTGGGTGGTTGAGGGGAGGGCCGCATCACGTACCTCGCTTAAGTTACTATACAGTAATTAATATACTATTACAAGTTACTTATTAAAAGTAACCAACAAGGCACCGCGCTCATCTATCTCCGAGGACGTCAATTTCGGTTCAGAAGACTCTAAGGAGATCCTGTATGGCTACTCAATCCGGTTCCATCGTGTCTCGCGAGGTCAGGTATCGGGAAAATTCCGCTGCTCCCAGCCAGGTTTTGCTCGGCCCTGCCGCCGTTCTCGCCGGACGGCTGTTGTTCTCGTTGATATTTCTGCTCGCCGCCGTGGGCCACTTCTCGCATCAGGAGATCGCCTACGCCGCGCTGCAAGGCGTGCCTCTGGCTTCGATTGCAGTTCCGTTGTCCGGCGTGCTGGCGCTGCTCGGCGGTCTGAGCCTGCTCGTCGGCTACCGGGCGAAATGGGGCGCGTGGCTGCTGATTCTGTTCCTCGTGCCCGTGACCCTCTGGATGCACAACTTCTGGGCGGTGAAGGATCCCATGATGGCCCAAATGCAAATGGCCATGTTCATGAAAAATCTTTCCATGATCGGCGGGGCGTTGCTCATCACACAGTTCGGAGCGGGACCGCTGAGCCTGGACGCGCGCGGCAGTCGCTGAAGCGGCGTGCTCCAGAGGAGGCCGGCGGGCGCTCGAGTCGGAATCGCGGATCGTCCCCGCGACGCCCTCCCGGGGTGCCAGAGTTCGTTCCGGAGTCGAAAGCGGCCAAGCCCAGCGGGGCCAAGGCACCCCCCGGGAGCCTTGCCTGCAGGTGACCGCTCCAGCGAGCGCCTGCTGACGCGGTAGGATGGGACGAGACATGCAACCCACCCCGTCGCTTTCACTGCCTGCGTTCTTTCTACCCCATGGCGGCGGTCCCTGCTTTTTCATGGAGTGGACCATGGGCCCACCCGACACCTGGCGCAAGATGGCGGCATGGCTTAGCCAGTTGGGCGCATCCGTCGGCGTTCGGCCGAAGGCGGTGGTGGTGATCTCTGGCCATTGGGAGGCTGAGGATTTTACGGTCACGAGCGGCGCTCATCCCCCGCTCATCTATGATTACTCCGGATTTCCTCCCGCGACCTACGCGCTCGAATATCCGGCGCCCGGTTCGCCTGCGCTCGCAGAGCGCATCGTCAGTTTGCTGGGCGAGGCGGGCATTCCGGCCCGCTCCGACGCGCAGCGTGGGTTCGATCACGCTGTGTTTATTCCCTTCAAGCTGATCTATCCGCAGGCGGACGTGCCGATTGTGCAACTTTCGCTGCAGGCTGGGCTTGATCCGGCAACCCATCTGAAAGCCGGGCGCGCGCTCGAGCCCCTGCGGAAAGAAGGCGTGCTGCTTGCCGGAAGCGGAATGAGTTACCACAACCTGAGAGGCCTCATGAGCGGCGGCGTGCTGCCGGATTCTGACCGCTTTGACACCTGGCTGACCCAAGCGGTGTGCGCGCCGGCTGCTCCCGAGCGGGAGGAAATGCTCAAACAATGGGCGCTCGCCCCGGGTGCTCGCAGCGCCCATCCGCGGGAAGAGCATTTGCTGCCGCTCCTGGTGGCGTCGGGCGCCGGCGGCGAAGACCGGGGACGGAAAGTGTTTACCGACCAGGTGATGGGTGCCACGGTATCCGCCTTTCGCTTCGGTTGATTCCCGCGAAACGCGCCGCCCGATCGGTTGGACCTGCGCAGGGTTTCGGGCGGAATCACGGCACGCGTCCGTCCGCGGCCTCAGGCATCGCGATGGACGGTGTCCATCGAGAAAGCCGGCACGCATACCGCGATGTACTCCGCTCCCGGTTCGAAGGGCGTGGAATACTGAACCCACTCTCCGGCGTGAGCGACGACCGCCTGGCCGGCGGTCACGTCCATCGTTCCTGCTTCGTAGCGCACCCGCAGCGTGCCTTGGAGCACCAGCGTGAACTCTTCGAACTCAGGAGCCTGTCCAGGCTCCTCCCAGCCCTGCGGGCTGCGCATATGGGCTAGGCTGACTGACATGGTTTTGGTGTTGACCCGGCCAATGTATTCATCAATCAGCTTGGGTTTGGTTCCCGCGGCTTGAACCCGCGTCGGTTGCGCTACCAGAGTCGGCATCGGTTCTCCCTCTCACCCGGCATGGTGAAGGAATCACTGTAACAAGCGAAGGGTGAACTGAAAACCATGACGGCGGGCTGTGCCCGTCCGTTTAGCCTGGTTCAGACGGTGGCCGAGAGCGCTTGGTGTTTCACCGCTGGGGATGCGCGCAGCTCGTCAAGGCTTGGAAACGACACGGGAACGGTCAGAAAACGCTCTTGCGGGTCAGCGGTTTTACGCAACGCCTGCACCAGCACCTCGACGGCTTGGCCGCTGTTGGGGGGGACCACGATGGTCGCGGCGAGCAATCCTTTTTTTACCCAGGCCTGTCCGGTCTGGGGAAGGCCGTCGCAGCCGATGAAGGGAAGACTCAACCAGCGGTCGCGAGAAGGGCCTTCGGGCAATTCCTGAAATGCTTTCTTGGCGCCGAGTGCCATGGCGTCATTCTGCGAAGCCACCACATCGATTCGACTTTGCTGCGAGGTGGAAAGGCGTAGCCAGGAACTGACGGCGTGGTGAGCGCTCGATTCGGTCCAGCGTCCCTTCATGACCTTCACCAGCACATCGGCGGCCTTGGTTTCGTACATGCCAGAGGTGCGCTGCTTGGCGACCAGACTCTCGGACGGGCCGGTGATATAGAGCACCGATCCCCCGCCGGGCAGCAGAGCGGCGAATTGACGGCCCTGGATGCGGCCAATCTCCTCGTGGTCGGAGGTCATGCAGAAGATCGGCGCCTGACCGGACTGGCGAAGTTCGTAAACGTACTCCACGTCGCGGTTCAAAACCACCCAGGCAATGCCGGCTGCCACGGCGGCACGGGCAACCTGGGGCAGGGCGGTTCCCCCCACCGGCTCGAAGATAATGCCGTCGGGATGAGCGTTTTCGGTCTGGATGAACTTGAGGATCTGCTGGCTTTGCACGATGCTGTCGTTGTTGCCGTAGACGATTTGCAGCTGCACGCCCAGGCGGCGTGCCGCCTCTTCGGCGGCGGCGGCCTGTTCCATCTGGTAGTCGTTGTCGTTGGTGGTGAGCGAAACGACGAAGCTGAGCTTTTTCATTTTTATCCCGAAACGAAATCATACCGTGCGCTTGGGAAAGCCCAATGTGACCGAAGTAACCGGCTCCGAGGTGTCGAGGGATCTCCGGACCGAAGCGGGTCGGTGCTACAATGCGCCGCGCAGGAGACCAGACATGAGGATGGTGGCGGACCAAGGAGCGAGCGAGTCCGGCCTTCGGCCGGCAGGGAGATTGATGGCTCTCGATGTGTTTCGGGGGGCCACCATCGCGGCTATGATCCTGGTGAACAATCCCGGGGATGGCCCGGCCGCCTATGGGCCGCTGCAACATTCCGAATGGAACGGGTGGACCCCGACCGACCTGGTGTTTCCTTTCTTTCTTTTTATTGTGGGCGTGGCCATGGCGTTTTCCTTTCGCTCGCGGAGGGAGCGGGGCGCTTCCCGCAAGAGGCTGATGACGCACGCGGTTTGGCGCAGCCTGATTTTATTCGGGTTGGGCATGTTTCTGAATGGGTTTCCGGATCACTACCAGTTGGCGTCATGGCGGGTTTATGGCGTGCTGCAGAGGATCGCGGTCTGCTATCTGATCACCGCGGTCGTGGCCCTGTGGAGCAAGCGGCGGGGTCAGGTATTCGCCGTGCTGGCTTGCCTGGTGGGCTATTGGATCGTGATGCGATATATTCCGGTGCCGGGCTTCGGTGTTCCCGGGCGCGACATTCCGTTGCTCGATCCGGACCGCAATCTGGCAGCCTGGCTGGACCGCAAACTTCTATTCGGACACTTGTGGGAGATTACGCGCGATCCGGAAGGGGTGCTGAGCACGATCCCGGCGGTAGCGACCTGCCTGCTCGGGCTGCTGACCGGCGAAGGGCTTGGCTCCGACCGCAGCCCGAGGACCAAGCTGGCGGCCATGGCGGGAGCGGGACTGCTGTGCGTGGCGGCGGGCGAACTGCTCAGCCTCTGGTTCCCGATCAACAAGAAGCTGTGGACCAGTTCCTACGTCGTCTTCACCGCCGGACTGGCGTTGCTCTGTCTGGCCCTGTGTTACTGGGTTCTCGACATGCGGCGATGGCGTCGCTGGAGCAAGCCGTTCGTGGTATTTGGCAAGAATGCGATCGCGGCCTACGTTTTGTCGGAGATGCTGGCCTCCGGGTTGGACACGCTGCTGATACATAGGGAGGGTGGCGTCATGACCTGGCATGAGGTTTTGCATGAGTCTTTGTTCGCGCCCTTAGGAAATCCGGCGAATGCCTCGTTGCTGTATTCGATCTTTTACGTACTGGTGTGTTGGGCGGCGATGTGGGCGCTCGATCGGAAGGGGATCGTTCTGAAGGTCTGATGGGGGGAGCATCTCCTCGACCCGGCGGAGACGGGTGAGCCCTTCTTTCGGACCGGAACGCTTTGCACGGTAGGTCGGCTTTCGAGCGCCGCCGCGGGTATCGGTGGGTGGCTTCGCCTGGCCTCTGGGCTGGGCTCGTCGTTTCTGCGGTTGCAAGCCTGTAACCCTAAGAAAATAAAGCTGAACCGACTTNNAGGTAAGATCCTCATATGGGCAAGGCGCAGGTTTCGGCGGCTGGAGGGATGGTTCGCCAGCTTTGTCCCCGCTGCCGGGAGGGGAAAATCTTCCGGCGGTCGGGCTTCTTGCTGCCGGCGATGTATGAATGCTGTCCGGCGTGTGGGCTGAAGTTTGAGCGCGAGGAAGGGTATTTCCTGGGGGCCATGTATATCGGGTATGGACTCGCCCTAGCGGCGATTTCGCTTCTGGCGGTGCTGCTGTGGGCCGCGATGCGTTGGCCGTTTCAGAAAACCGTGATTGGGGGTGTGTTGCTGTTCTTGCCCATGGCGCCCTTCCTAACGGTGATGGCGCGGGTGCTGTGGATTTACCTCGACCAGGCGGTCGATCCGGACCAGACTTGATAGTGACCATCGGGCGGAACCCGGGAGCAAAATCGCGCATCCAATGGGATTATGGAAGAGACTAGGAAGGATATGTTCGACGAAAAGTACAGAGTGCTTGCGGTCGAGAGTCAGCGCCTGGTCATCCGAGGAGAGCTCAGTGGAAAGGTGTTGACGATCGTCAATCACCAGCCTGATATCCCTTTGACGGAAGAGGACTATCCGCCGGGGAAATTAATCGCATTGAGTGATCCGTCGATTACGCCGAACTAATTTACGATGGAGCGACGCGGCTTTAACAGCGGCTCGCGTCATGGGCGTGGCTGGTCCTCTAGCGCGGGTGTAGTTCCACGTTTCTTTTTCCGGCTGGGTTCCCGGAGGGGCTTCCCCGTGCCGCCGGCCGGCAGCTGGTCTTGCTTTATGCCCGCGCCTCCGGGGCCGGAGTCGCCCTTTGCCAGTAGCTCGGGAAGACTCGAGGCTGCATTGCATTGCCCAGTGCCGGCCGTTCCATATTCCAAATCCACCCGAACCGGCCTGGCCACCAAATCCCCGCATCAATTTTAAGGACGGCAGTGGGCGAGTCCCTGAAACGACACAGTTTAAGAAGAGATTAAGAAAAGAGACTGGGCTGGAGGGGGACGGCCTCGATCTCCTTCGAGCATGCCTCGTCGTCGTTTGCGACCCGGTTAATCCGGGCGCCGACGGGAAAACAACGCATGCGCCCGGCATCGTAAGGCTTCAGCCGATCAGAAACCGCGCCGCCCTCGAGCCTTCCGGGGTCAAGCCATAAATCGTAGTCGGCTCGCTCGAGGATGACGGGCATGCGCTCGTGAACGGCGGAGGTCAGGGGGTTCGCTGTCGTGGTTAGAATCGCGCAGGTCTCTAGCGTGCCGCCGCTCGAGTCCTTCCATCGATCCCATATTCCCGCGAACCCGAACAACTCCCCATGGTCGAGCTCAAAGCAGTACGGCTGCTTGAGCTTCCCCCGCGTCTGCCATTCATAGTAGCCGTCCGCCGGGATGAGGCACCGGCGAGCCTTGAAGGCCTCGCGGAACGCAGGCTTTGTCCCCACCGTCTCCGACCGCGCGTTGATCATCGGGGCGCCGACCGAGGAATCTTTGGCCGACGATGGAATTAGCCCCCAGCGCATCAACGACAATTCGCGGATCGGTTGCCGCAGGCTTTGGCGAATGACCGGGACCGGTTGCGTCGGTGCGACGTTGTAGCGGGGACTCCATTCCGATTCCTCCGAGACCGCGTCGAAGTACTCCTCGACCAGCTGCTGGCTCCGCGACAGTCGATATCGACCGCACATGAAACGATTATGGCAGATTGGCCGAGGCCGGGAGCCAGAGAATCGGGGAAAGTGCTCGGGCAACGGGCCGGCCAGCCCGTGATCGTCGGACGATGACGATCGGAGGATGGCGATCGGAGGATGGCGATCGGATGATGACGATCGGAGGATGACCCCGGGGTCAACTGAGTCTAACCGCTGAGACGGTTCATAAATATGGAAGGCGCGGCGCGGCGCGATTGCCGGCCGATCGGAGGAAAGTGCGGCTGCTCGCTCGATCGCGCTAGCGAAGGGCAGAACCGATCGCCTGCGGCCGGTTCTCGAGGAAACGGCGCGGAGTAACTAGGGTAACGTTCTTCTACCCGTAGACCACGTGGTACGCTCCGGCGAGGCCTGAAAAATCGGCAGCCGGGAGACTTACGGCTGCCGGGCTAAGGGAGCGTCTACGCAGGCGACTGGTGGCCGCCGCGCCGCACCCCACCCCTGGCGTCCATCCACCAACCACGATGCCACGTATTCCGATTCTCCGACTGCGACGGACGACCGAGGCCATGGAGCCGCCGGTGCTCACCGGCTATACCCCCACGTTATCGCTCGAAGGGCNNATGGACTGCTGGCCGCCGAAACGGCGGAGAAGGCGCCGGTGAATCGTTTCGTGGGGAGCCCGGGAGCCAAAGCGCAGGCGGCCCGGCCCGAGCCCCTCGATCTCAAGCCGCTGCTGACGGAGTTGCATGTCGGCGCGCTCAATCAAGCCAAAGCCAACGAAAGCCTGGTGGTAGACATATTGGCGCGGGTGGCCATCATCAAGTTTCTGCGGGTGGAGCTGGAGGCGCAGTTTGCCCAGACGCTCGAGCGCTGCCGCATGACGTTGCGGAACTACGAAGGCTTGCGGCATGAGAAGGGGCTTGAGTACCGCGGGCGGGTGGCGGCGTTTCAGATGCAGAAGAAAATCATCCTGCGCAAGGCGGGACGGGAACTGTTCCACACGTTGCGGGAGATTGAACGAGAGACTCTGGCCCGCATGCGGCGCTCATTCTTCGGGACTCGCGGGGAAGCGGAGTACAAGCTGTTCCTAAATCCGCTGATCTTCAGCGAAGACGGACGCGACACCTACCTGAATGCCGAGCACTACGTCATGCTGGGCAACTTCGATCGCGATCCAGACCGTTTTTCGAACGTGCGGCGAGTGGCCTGTGATTTTCTGCGGTCGNNCTGCGGTCGCTTGATCTGGGCGAGGAGGCGAAGGACGAAAGCGCCTTCGATCGCTGGCTGAACGCCCCGGACAACGCGCAGGAGGTAGTGGGCGATGGAAATGGGGACGAGTCCACGCTGCAGAAGCGCTCGCAGAACAAGCGGCTGCAAGCCTGGGCGGACCTGCTCGAGAACCAGCGGCTGATGGACTACGTGGTGGCGTCATACGAGGTAGTGCCGTTGCTGGCCGAATACTCACCCTACATCAACGCGCAGCAGCTCAAGAATGCACTGATCTCGCGCGAAGAGCGGGGACGAGTGGAGAGGCTGGTCGAGGAGAATGGCAAGCTGGCGGCGCGCAGCTTGCAGACGGCGGTGGAGAAAGTGGCGAATTCCCGCGGCGCGGACCGGGCCAAGATGGCGGCCCGCTTTCTGGGCGACTTAATGCGCTATCACCGTGACCTGCGCCGGCTGGAGGTGCTGAATGCCGCCCTCGACAGCGTGAATCTGATTGGCAATGAAAAGATGCGGGAACTCTCGGCGATGAACAGCACGCTCTATGAGTACCTGCTGCAGAACGAGCACAGGCCGGCGGAAGAAAAAATTCTGCGGCATGTGATTGTGAAGGCGGATGTGCGGGACTCCTCGCGCTTGACCCGGTCGTTGCTCGAGCGGGGCCTGAATCCGGCCTCCTACTTCAGCTTGAATTTCTATGATCCGGTCAACAAGCTGCTGGCCAAGTATGGGGCCACAAAAGTGTTTCTGGAGGGGGACGCGATAATTCTGGCGCTGCTCGAGCGGCAAGGGGAGCCGGGATTGGCGGTGAGCCGGGCCTGCGTGCTGGCTCGCGAAATCATCGACATCGTCCGCGGGTACAACCAGTTGCTGGAGCGGGCGGGAATGCCCTCGCTCGAATTGGGCATCGGGATCTCCTGCCAGGAGTCGGCGCCGATGTACCTGCTCGATGGCGAGCAGCGCATCATGATTTCCGACGCCTTGAATGAGAGCGACCGGCTGGCCTCCTGCAACAAGCGGATGCGCAGGAGCATTGACCGGGGGGGAAGTCCGTTCAATGTGTATGTGTTTCAGACCGTGGGCGACGCGGACATAGGGGAGAGCCCGGACGACTTCATCATGAATTACAACTGCAACGGCATCCGCCTGAATGAAGCTGCGTTCCGGCGGTTGGAGCAAGAAATTTCGCTCGAACCATGTCTGATCGAACTGCCGCAGCTATGGGGCAGCGAAGAGTTCCAATTGCAAGCGGGCCTGGTGCCGGTAGGGAACGATATCTTCCGCAAGATCGTCGTGCGCTCCAGCCGGGTCGCGCAGGTGGACACTCGCGACTTCTCGCTGCAGCGGTGGACGGAGCGGGCCTATTACGAGGTCTGCACCAACCCCGCGGTATACAACCCGGTCGAGGCTAAGGCGGCGGGGGCGTAGCCGAGCGGTCCGCGGCGAACCGAGTATTGCGGCGAGCGGAATCCTACTGGCCGGCGCGAAGGGATGGGATCAACATCCCATTGGCTGGTTTCTTGCGATCGCGGTCCGGTTTATCTTGCTGGTAGACCAAGTCGAGCGAGCCCTCGGCGCTGACTTTGGCTTCCGCCATGATGGCGGACAGAGCACGGAAGGAACGGCCGATATCGCTGCCTTCCTGGAAGGTCACCGGGACTCCCTTGTCGATGGCGGGCGCCGTGGCCTGGTAGTTGTTGGGAAGCTTCCACAGCAGACGGCAATCGGTGGCTTTTTCGACGTCCTCGTCAGAGAAGCCGGGAATTTTCTTGTAGCGGTTGAGCACCAAGCGGACGCGATCGCGAGCGGCGCCTTCCTCAAGGAACGGACGCATGCGGCCGGCACTCCACAGCGAAACCACATCGGTTTGCGCCACCAACAGCACCGCATTCGACAGTTCACAAAGCAGACGCGCGGTCCTGTCCACCCGACCCGAGGAGTCTACGACCACGTAGCGGAAGTGCGACACCAGGAGATCGAACAGGCGGGCCAGTTCGGCGGCCGTGGGCTCGAGAGAAAAAGGCTGCTGCGGGGCGGCCAGAAGCTGAAGTCCGCCTTTGCACTGGGTCATCAGACCTTCGAGCAAAGAAGTATCCAGGCGGTGCAGGTTCTGCAGGGCGTCGTAGACGCCGAAGGCAGGTCGCATGTTCAGGTGAAGAGCACAATGGCCCATGGGAGCAAAATCAACCAGTAGAACGCCTCCGTGCGCCTCCTGCAAAGCGATGGCGGTGTTGACGGCGACGGTGGTGGCGCCGGCCCCGCCTTTGGCGTTGGCCACGGTGAAGACGCGCGCCCGGCCCGCGGACGCCCGGTTTTTGATGCGCGAGGACGAGAGGCGCAGGAACGCTTCCGCGATAGCTTCGGCGGGGGCGTTGCGTTCGAGATATTCGGTGGCGCCGGCCCGCATGCTGGCCACAATAGTCGCGGGATGGCTCATTTCGCCCATGGCAAACAGCGCCAGGTCCTCGGTCGCGGATCGAAGCAGGGCGATGGCGTTCAGGGCGCGCTGCTCGGCGTGGGGATCGATATCGACCAGGACGACCTCGGCATGGGCATCCTGGATCTGACGCAGGATGGGGTCGCTCGGGGTCGAGGGGAAACCGCAATGGCTGAAAACAATCTGCCCCGCCTGCGTGTTCTCGAGCCGGCTCTGCAGGGCCGGGAGTCTCTCTCGGTCTTCGGTCAGAAGGGCGGCAGCTATGCCGGACATGGTTCGGTCCTCACTGATTTTTCCTGTAACAGCATGTTATGAAAGGACAACGGCGACGCCAAGTGACTTAGGTACCGGCCCGCGCGCCGGCTCAGAACTCTCCCTCGGGGCTCAGACGGTGTCAGCAAAATATCGACCTCGACGAAATCCGGCGCGCCACGAGCCTGCGCCGGGCTTCGACTATTCTATTGAAAACCAGCCCAATTGGAAAGCAGCCAGAGCGCGCAAAAGCCGCGCCTGGCAGGGGGATTCAGGGGGAGGGAGAAATCCACAAGCCACCGCCACAGACGAACTAGGGGAGCGCGGCGTCGCGCGTATGAAACGTGTGCAACCCGTTCCCCACTGCTTCTTCGGGCGCCGGCTCATGCAAGGGCGAAACCCGGACATAGGCGCCTGAACCTTTGAGCAGAGTCTCGGGTTCGGGTAAGTATTCATAGCCTTGCAAGAGGGCGGCGATTCCGCACGCCGTTCCGCCCGCCGGAGGCACCACGCGTAATACCGCGGCTCGGCAGCGCACCCGCATCGCCTCGGCCAGCGTAATCTCCGAAGGCATCACCAGGGTGAGTTCAATGGTATCCCCTTGCGCGAGGGGGAAGTCGGTGTAGAACAGCACCCCGCCTGCGCTCAAATTCTGAGTGAAACCGCAGGCTTCGCCGTCGCCGCCATTCCGGCGGATGGAAACCGGAAGGTCCAAAGCGAAACGTTGGCGATGGCGACGTTCGATGCGAACCGGCTCGATGTTCATGCTTTCTCCGAAAACCGGCGCTTCACCCGTGGGACGCAGGTGCGCCATCGAGTGACAGGCCAGAGGAACGTGGTGCAAGCTAGAAGCTTCGGACGATCAGCCTTCGTCCACTTGCGCGGGAGCAGGCGGTTCTTCCATCGCATTCCTTAACTATACTGGGACTGCGAGAATCCCCGCCGCTTCCACGTCGAACCCTAAGAGTAACTACAAAGACTCTACCGCAGCTTGAAGATGGTGAGAAGTTGACGAGTTGGTGACGTGAGAAGTTAGCACCTAGATCGCAGAATTTCGGCAGAGCGGCCGGACCTCGCGGTCCCGAACGCGGCGGTGGGCGCCGGTTTCGGGCTGAGGCGACGCCGGCATGAGGGCCCTGATAAGCGCCCGGGAAGTCGCGGACCATGGCGCCGACCGATCGCGGCCCATGACGTGCCCTCGATCTCGGGTTCAGGGACGAGCAACTCGTGCATCGAGTCGCAGCTCGATGCCATCTATCAAGAGCAGAACGTGCCCGATTCGCGCGCAAGCATCAAGACCGCACCGACCCCCAGGCAAAGGCTGCCGGTTACTCTGCGTGCTCTGGCGCATCGCAACTTCCAGCTTTTTTTCAGCGGACAATTGATTTCCTTGATTGGTACCTGGATGCAGAGCATCGCCCAGGCGTGGCTGGTTTATCGCATGACGGGCTCATCGCTTTTGCTCGGAGCGGTCGGGTTCGCGAGTCAGTTTCCGGTATTCCTGGTGGCACCGCTCGGCGGCATTGTGGCCGACCGCCACAACCGGCATCGGGTGGTGATCGCGACCCAGGTTGCGTCGATGATTTTGGCCCTCATCCTGGCGGGACTGACGCTCACTCGCGTGGTCACGGTTTGGGAGATTTTTGCTCTCGCTATGCTGCTGGGGGTGGTGAATGCCTTTGATATTCCTGGCCGGCAATCCTTCATCGTGGATATGGTCGGCAAGGAACATTTGATGAATGCGATCGCGTTGAACTCTTCCATGTTCAACGCGGCGCGGATTATCGGGCCGGCGGTTGCCGGAATCATGGTCGCGAGAATCGGCGAAGGGTGGTGCTTCTTCGCCAATGGGATCAGCTATATCGCGGTGATCATCGGGCTGCTCATGATGCGCGTGCCCGAGCCCAAGCGGCTGGCGGCCAGCGCCTCCCCCCTGGCCCACATCATGGAAGGGTTCCGCTTTGTGCGGCACACGGCGCCGATTCGTGCCCTGCTGCTTCTGCTCGGACTGGTCAGCCTGGTGGCCATGCCTTACACCGTGCTCATGCCGCTTTTTGCCGACCGCGTCTTGCACGGCGGGGCGCGTGCGCTCGGCATCCTGATGGGGGCCACTGGCGTCGGTGCGCTGCTCGGTGCGCTGACGCTCGCTTCCCGCAGCGGGGTGAGCGGACTGGGGCGATGGGTGGCGCTTTCCTGCGCCGGTTTCGGCGTCAGCCTGGTGCTGTTTTCCTTCTCGCGGGTGTTCTGGCTTTCCGCCGCGCTCCTGCTGCCGGTGGGTTTCTGCATGATGCTGCAGATGTCTTCCTCGAACACGCTGATCCAGGCCATGGTGCCCGATCATCTGCGCGGCCGAGTGATGGCGGTCTATTCGATGATGTTCATGGGCATGGCGCCACTCGGTGCTCTGCTCGGCGGAGCTTTGGCGGACCGGCTGGGGGCGCCGGTGACGGTGGCGATGGGCGCGGTCGCCGCGCTCGGCGGGGCCGCGTTTTTTGGCTTGCATTTGCCGAAGATCCGAGTGGAGGCGCGGCGGCTGATCATCGCGCAGACGGCAGTCGGAGGAGAGCCGGCGCAGGAGATGACCGCCCGGGTGGTCGACGAGTAGTGCGGAGGCGCGCCCCCTATTACCCGGATCTAAACTGGCGGATCACTTCCTTGAGTGAATTGTGCAAGATGGGGGTCGGTGTCCAGGTAAGGATCAGCATCCCCAGGCCGGCGAGAGCCAGCCAGCGGCGAGGACGATCGACCGCCGGCCACTCCGGCACCAGGGGATGACGCATTCCGCTGAGGCCCAGTAACACGGCCCAGAGCAGCCAGCCCGCCCACAAGTAGTATGCCAGGGGGATGAGCACCAGGATGGTCAAGGCGGAAACCACCCGATGGGCGCGCGGGGCGAGGGAGAAGACGATGTGGCCGCCGTCGAGCTGCCCCCCGGGAAGCAAGTTCAAAGAGGTGGCGAACATTCCGACCCAGGCGGCCACCGTCACCGGATGCAAGTAGAGCTGGCCAAGAGGCAGGGCGGCGGTGCCGTGCGCCAGGCCGGCCGCGACTAGCATCCCGTGCACGACGCGAAAAATGAGCGGGAGGCCGAGCTCGATACTGGCGGGGGCCATGCCCGCCGAGATGGGCTCGGCGAAACCCAAGGAAAAAAATAGCACGGTGACGGCTACGGCGAATCCCGCGATAGGGCCGGCGATGCCGATGTCAAAAAGTGCTGAACGCGAGCGGATGGGAGAACGGATGCGAATGAAAGCGCCGAGTGTGCCAATCAAGGTTGGGAACGGAATAAAAAAAGGCAGCGTGGCCCACACCCCGTACCGCTGGCAGTAAAGATAGTGTCCCATCTCGTGCGCCAGAAGGATGAGCATCAGGGTGAGCGAGAACGGAATCCCGAGCGTTAGGTGCGCGGCATGCAGTGCCCAAATGACGGGAAAAATGGAGAGGCCGTCATCGCCGGTGTAAAGCACGGGGAGTTTGTGCAGGAAGTTGGTTTCCATGCGTGCACCGACCACGAGCGTAGTGAAGATCGTGGCCAGCAGCAGAAGGATGTGGATCCAATAGCGCTGCTTGGGGGAGTGGACGACGAAGACTTCGAGGGGTCGATAGAAGTCCGTGGTCGAAGAGACGGGGGGGATAGGATCAGACATCAGAGCTCGTTGCCACGCGACTGGGCTCGAGGCCGCGCTGCGGGCGGGAGGGCCGCCCGTCCGCCGGCGAGCCGGAGGCGCCACCTAGTCGATGGACTGCAACTCCTTGCCGGGCTTGAAGCGAACCGCTTTGCCGGGAGGAATCGAGACCTCGGCGCCGGTTCGCGGGTTGCGTCCGATACCGGTTTTGCGCGGGCGCACGTTAAATACGCCAAAGCCACGCAGCTCAATGCGATCGCCCTTACCGAGCGCGTTCTTCATGCTGTCAAACACGGTTTCGACGGCCAGTTCGGCTTTGGTCTTGGTAATCCCGGTCTTGTTGACCACTTCGTTGATGATATCCAGCTTGATCACAGGTGGTTCTCCCGGGGGGAATCGCTACAAATCCATCAAGTGATTGATGCTAAGGGAGATATGGGAGATTGTCAACGGCGGCTTGTCTCCCGTAAGATGGCGGCACCAGCCCAGAGCACGGTGAAATTGCAGAAGTCGGTCCCGGGCCAGGAAAACGGCGACTTCCGCTGGCCTGCAAATTTCCCGATTTAGTCTGCCCGACTCGATTCGTTAAGGAGCTCCATGTTGAAGAGTGACCG
>PKYX01000406.1 GCA_003132825.1 Acidobacteriaceae bacterium | reverse complement strand
GATTGCCCGCGCCCTGGTCAATAAGCCGGCGATCATTCTGGCCGATGAGCCGACCGGCAATCTCGACTCGCAAACCGGCAACGAGATCATGGCGCTATTCGATCGCCTGCATGCCGAAGGGAATACGATCGTTCTCGTGACCCACGAGCATGACATCGCCGAATACGCACACCGCATTGTTTATATCAAGGACGGGGTGGTGGCACGGGACGAGATAAAAAGCTAGCGCGGCATTATTGTTGCTGCTGCGTTACGCTGCTTGCCTTCTGAACCGGCTCGGCTGGAGTGAATCCCGCTGTTCCCGCTACAAAAAAGTTGTGGTCGTAGAGATTGCGGTACATGCGGCCGGCGATTTCGGCGGCTTTGGGGCCGAAGGTGGGTCGTCCGCCTTGCAGAAAGACTACCGTAACTATGCGTCCGATGTCGGTGTTTGCGTAGGAGGCGAACCAACCGAAGCGGGTGCCGGCGTGGGAGCAGGTGCCGGTCTTGCCTAGAATCGATTCTTCATTAAAGTTCAAACGCACACTGCGAGCCGTGCCGTATTCAACGGCTCCGGCCATGCCGTCGGAAAGCTCGGGAATTACCGGCTCAATATCGAGATGGCGTTTGATGCGCGGCTGGAAATTGGCGACTTCTTCGGGCGTCGTGGGATGCTGCATGTAATACAGGGTGCCGCCATTGGCGATAGCCGAGACCATGGCGCCCAGTTGCAGCGGGGTCATCGAAACCCCCTCGCCGAAACTGCACATCTTGCCGACTCCACCTTCGGTGGCGGGAATGACCTGATCGGGATAGGTTCCGAGTTGCTCACCGGAAATATCGAAGCCCGCAAGCTCTCCCAGCCCGTACTCGTGCGCATAAAAGCTGACTTTTTCAAAACCAAGCTCCCGGCCCAGAGCTTCGAAGTAGGCGTTGTTCGAGTGAGCCAAAGCTTCAGTCAGGTTCATGCGGCTGTGCGCGCCCAGGTTGATTTCGGTGTCCTTGTTGATCAGCCCCTCGCTCAGGGCGGCCAGCGCGACCGAAAGCTTGATGGTCGAGCAGGGCTGCGCGCCGCTTGAAAGTGCGAGCTTCTGGTTGACCATCGCCAGAACCCGTCCGCTGGTCGGCTCGATCGCGACCACTGTGCCGTTCATGTTGCCGAGCGCGTCCAGAGCCGCCTGGCGAACCACCGGATCTTCCCCGGTCGTGAGGTCGCCCGCGGTCACGTCGTTGGTGGCAAACGAGCTGGCGTTGAAGCGCTCGTAATAGCGATGGCGGCGGCGGTGCGCGGTGCCCGCCACCTGGGTACGAACCACCGCCCGGCCGCGGGCGAGGTGACGCATGCGGCGACGGGCGGTCTTGCTCTCGGTCAAGTGCGACTTGGACTTTCTGGTGGTCAACGAACCGGTGCTGATATTGGCCGCGGTGCCGCTCCCGAGGAGCAACAGGCACATCATGCAGGTGAGTAAGAGATTAAGAAGTGCTGAATTCTTGCTGAACATTAAGGCCCTTTTATCAATTCCCCGATTTGCCAGTCTATCTATGATGAGTTATGCAAGCTTCTTGCCAACGGCTGGCGCCCTGCCTGAAGTCCTGCAACTGCTCGATAATACTGGGCTTAGAGCTCAGAGCGCAACTGAAAAGTAAGCTGCGCCCTTACTTAAGGGCCACATTCTAACCATATGCAAACAAAAACTGTTAACCGCGATTTCCCGGCGCCGTGCTGAACTTTGGTAACCGGGAACCCGCATAAACACTAAGGGACGGCCTTCAGAGTGCCCCCGGTGTGCAAGTTTTTTCTCTTTTGTGCTCAGTAAATCAGCCTCACTCGGTCTTAGCCCCTTCCGAATCAATATACTGCACGCCTAGTTCTCGGAGTTTGGCGCGCAGCGAGTACAGATCCAGTCCCAATTCGCCCTCCCCCAGCCTCTGGCGCGCCCTCTCCTCCTTCGCCCGGCGCTCATCACCCAGTCTGGCGACTTCCCGCACGTCGCTGCGGGCAACCACGACGACACCGTCTTGATCGGCTACGATGACGTCCCCGGGGTGAACCAAGGCTCCGGCGCAGACCACGTCAATATTCACCGAACCGGCGGTGGCTTTGACCGTGCCCTGCGCCGAGATGGCTTTCGACCACACCGGAAAAGCCATGGCGGTCAGATCCGCGCAATCGCGGACGCCCGCGTCAATCACCAGGCCCACCACTCCGTGCGCGCGGCAGGAGGTGGCCAGCAGCTCGCCGAACATCCCGTCGGTAGACTCGGCGACCGGCGCGACCACCAGGACGTCGCCAGGACGGCAGACCTCGAGGGCGGCGTGGATCATCAGATTGTCGCCGGGATGGGAAGAAACCGTGATGGCGGGCGCCGCCAGCCGGGCCGCCGGGTAGATAGCACGCATGTAGGGACGCATCAGGCCGGTACGTCCCTGGGCTTCGTGCACGGTGGCGACTCCCAGTTGGCCGAGCAAGCGCACCAAGTCTGCGGCCGGTCGTTCGATGTGGCGTACGATTTTGTCTCTCATCTTCGTCTTCTTCTTCTTCTGCTGCTTCTGCTTCTGTTCCGTCTCTGTTTACTCTTCTGTTTCTGTGTTGCATCTTTGATTTCTTACGATCCGATTTTATGACAGCTCGCTTGCCACCTGGGGATAGAGCCGCTGAAAGGCCTCGGCATACTTGATGGCCTTGCGGCCGGAGTTGCGCACGGCTTGCACGCCGCGGCGGAGGGCCAGATCGGTGTAGTACTGCCAGAGATGTTCCTGCGCCTCCATGGACTCCATGGCTTTGCGCTTGCGTTCAAATACCGGAGTGATGTCGAGTAGCACTTGTGGCTGGAAGTCACATTGCTCGGGCTGGTGGGGTTCAAACAGGAACACCGGCGGGGCTTCGAGCTTCTTGCCCTCGGCGGGATAGCCCGCCGCCTGAGCGTAGATGCGAGTCCGCAGGGTGAGTTCTGAGGCCGCGGGATGGTCGGGATTATAGGGGTCGGCGAGGGAGTGGGTGAGCACCAGTTCCGGCTGGTGGCGGCGGAACTCGAGCACCATTTCACGAATGGTTTCTTCTGAGGGCTGGAGGGGATAATCTCCGGAATCGAAAAAACGAATCTCCGCGCCGAGAATGTCGGCGGCTTTCTCGGACTCGGCGCGCCGTAATTGCTTGACCCGGTCGAGGGTCATCCCCGGCTGTTGCCACAGGCGTTCGGATTCACCGCGCTCGCCGTAGGACAGACACAGAATTCGCACTCGGCAGCCGCGTTCGGCATAGAGCGCAATCGCACCTCCGGCACGCCACACGAAGTCGGCGGCGTGGGCGCTGATCACGAGGATGGTCTGGCCGCGGTTGGTCATCGATGGGTTCGTCATCGTGCTTGGGCAACAGTCGGGTGCGGTGCCTATTCCACCCATGCCGCCGGGTTCGTGACCGCCATCTGACGAACTTCTTCGGTCGAGAACCGATTCTCCAACAATACCTCGGCAAACATGGCAAAGCCTTCGGCGACCGGCGGATTGATCGGCTGCCCCAGATCGGTCGAAAGAATACATCGGGATGCGCCCACCTTCCGTATGCTGTCGACCACGACATCCCAGGGCGCTTTCCCGGTGTGCATGGTGGTGAAGCAATGCTCGATCAGGGCGCCCCACCGCGCCAGTTCCATCTGCTCCTCCGCGGAGAGATTTTGCGAGGGAAACTCGGCATGCGTAATCAGAACCTTTCTGACTTTCATTTCTTTCGCCGTTTTCACCAAGGGAAAAATCTCATGGCGGCCCAGATGGCCGGTGGCCAGGATCATGTCGTGCTTGGCGATCAGTTCCAGGCAAGTGCGCGCGGGTTCGGAGACTCCGCCGGCAGCGTCCAACACCGTCAGGGGCGGCGGGGAGATCCCCGTGGCTCTGAGTTCCCGCTGAATTTCGGCCCAGAACGGCAGCTTCTTGTGTCCTCCGCCAGGCAAGCCTGCGGTTTCATTTTCCGCATCGACGGTGGGCATCCAGACGATCTTGCAACCGGAACGGCCGGCGATTTCAACCGCGACCGGATTCAGCCCTCCGACCGCGTGATTGAGTGTAATGGCGCCGAAGGCGGCAATACCGGGAACGGCCTTCGATACGACTTTCGCGCGCTCGGCGGTCGGAATGTAGTGCGACTTTAAGACAAATCCGCGAAGCCCGTGGGCCAGAAATTCTTTGGCTAGGTCGATGTCGTCGATGCGACGACCGATCACATCCGGCGCGACATGGACCTGCAGGTCGTAGGCGCCGCGGATGGCTTCCCAGGCAGGGGCGGAGATGGGGGAGGTTTGGCTGTCGTTTTCTGTAGCCATGCTCGTCCTCGGACAACGATCGGTTCTGCGGGTCCGCGGTTCGAGCGAAGAGTATATCTGACAACGGCAGGGCTAGGCGCCTGCAGGCGATCGAGGGCTGGCGAGCGCGAGGTGAACCCCCACCCTAGAGGGACGCCAGAACTCGCCGGGGGGCCGGACGCACAGCCTGCCCCACCCTTCCCTGCCCCGGTCGTTGGCGAAAGGCGAGCGCCTAGTTGATGTCGAACTGCTCCTGGTGCAGCGCGGGGTCGCTCTTTACGATCACGGTCTTTTTGGTCAACTCTTCCATCTCGAGCAGGGCACGGCCGCTGTTGGCTTTGAGCGCTTTGGCGACCTCGGGATTCACCCGCAACATCACGTCGGTATGGTCGAGGTGCTTGGCCATCTTGCGCATCTCGATGTAGATGTCGTTGCATACCGTGGTCACCGATTTCACATACCCGGTGGATTCGCAATACGGGCAAGGCGAGCCGATGGTGCGTTCGAGCGATTGCTTGACCCGCTTGCGGGTGATGGCGACCAGGCCGAAATCGTTAAATTGCAGAACCTTGGACGGGGCGCGGTCGCCGCGCAGAGCCTCTTCGAGGGCCTGCATCACGCGCTGGCGATTGCGGCGCTCGTCCATGTCGATGAAATCGATAATGATGATTCCGCCTAGATCGCGCAGGCGGATTTGGCGAACGATTTCTTTGATGGCATCGACGTTGGTCTTGACGATGGTGTCCTCGAGGCGCGCCGTCTTGCCGACGTACTTGCCGGTGTTGACGTCGATCGCGACCAGAGCCTCGGTTTGATTGATGACGATGTAGCCGCCGCTCTTGAGCCAGACTTTCGACTTCAGCGCTTTGTTGATTTCGTCGTTCAGGCCGAATTGCTCGAAAAGCGGAGTCTCCTTGGAATAGAGTTTGACGCGTTTGACCAACGCGGGCTGGAAGCGGTTGGCGAAACGCAGGATGCGCTCGTACTCCTGCTCGGTGTCGACCCAGATGGCGGAAAAATCGGAAGTCACCTGGTCGCGGAGCACGCGCTCGACCACGTTGAGGTCGTGATAGATCAAAAGCGGTGCCTTATCGTTATCGGCACGGGTCTTGATCTCGGTCCAGAGCCCCTTCAGGAAGCGGATATCGGCGCGCAGCTCGTCTTCGGATGCGCCCTGGGCTGCGGTGCGAACGATGAATCCGCCGTGGCCGTTTTCGCGCTCGCTGACGATGATGCGCTTCAGCCGCTGACGCTCCTCTTCGGAAGCGATTTTCCGCGAGACGCCGGTGTGGTTGACGGTAGGCATGTAGACCAGGAAGCGGCCGGGCAGCGCGATGTGGCTGGTAATCCGCGCCCCTTTCTTGCCGATGGGCTCTTTGGCAATCTGGACCAGAATTTCCTGGCCTTCCTTGAGCAGGTCCGTGATCTGTGGAACGGGCTGGTTTTCCCGGCTGCGGAAGCGGCGTCCGCCGCGGCGTCCGCGCGGGCCGGGACGGCTGTTGCGGTCAAATCCCGGGCGCTGGGTACGCTGGGTGTAGGCGGCGCCGCCTGCGGGAGCGCGAACTTCGGCGCGGGCTTCGACCGTGCCATTGCCCCGGGCTTCGGCGTCGAGCAAAGCTTCCGCTTCCGCCTGCGCTTCCTCGAGCTCAGCTTCATCCTCGGCGGCATCATCGGCCTCTTCTTCCCCGGCCGGCACTGCGTCGGTGGCTACGGGCGCTTCGGACGTGAATGGATCAAGCGCGGCGTCGGAAGATTCGGTTCCCGGCGCACTGGCGGCGACTTCACCGGCCGACTGGCGATAGTCATCGGCGGCGCGAGTTTCCTCTTCCATCTCCTCAAAGACGGCGTCTTCCTCGAGGTCTTCCACGTAGTGCGTCAGGTCGGCCTCTTCTTCCTCGATTTCTTCTTCCTCCAACGTTCCGGCGGAAGTCGCGGAGCCGAGCGCATCCACCGGGGGCCGATCCGAATGCTCAGCCCTGAGGGTCGGCCGGGCATCGGAGTCGCCTTCATCTTCCTCGATCTCCTCCGCCGCCACCGGGCCGTCAAACCCGGCAGAGGTACTCGCCGGAGGGTTCCTCAGCCCGGGGCGTTCCGGCTCACGACTCCACTCGGCGCGAGTGTTCTCGAGGTCCCGCTCGTCCCGCCCGGTTGGCTCGGCCGCGACTGCCGGCCGTGGTTCGACCGCTAATCCGGTAAACAGCGGCTCGTCATCGGGAAAAACATTGGCCACGGGCGCGGGCGATTGATCACTCTTGGACCGGGAGGGCGCGGGCCGGGTTGGCGGGGCGACGGCCTGGGCCTGCGCTAGACGCTGATACTTGGAGATCGACTCCCCGGGCAGCAAAATCGGCTGATAGCCGGGCGGCGGGCCGTAGTCGTCTCGCTCGCTGCGATCGCTGCGCGCGGGGCGTTCGTTTCGTTCCGGCCGTTCGTTTCGCTCCGGGCGTTCGGTGCGTTCGGGGCGCGCACTGCGTTGCGGTTCGCGCGGCGTTTCCCGCGAAGGCTCCCCGGCTGGCCGCTCAAATTTCGATTCCGGCATGCGCTCTCCGCGGCGGCCCCGGCGGCGCCGGCGTCCGCGCCATCCGCCACTCTCTTCGCCTCCGCGCTCCGCCGGGCTCGCGGATTCGCGGCTCTGACTCGCCGGGGGCGCGGTTTCAGAACGTGTTTCTGGGTGCGGCTCCGGGAGACCGCTGGCACCCGCAATCTCTCCGCCTGAGGTCTGGGCCTCGACCCGAGGCTGGTATCTGGTTTCGCCTGCAGGCTGGTTGGCGGGCAGTTCATCGACCTCGTCCGCATCCTCTAGCTCCATGAAATCGGAGACATAGAGGAAGGCATCGCGCTCCAGGCCGATGTCAACGAAGGCAGACTGCATGCCGGGCAGCACNNGGGTGTATTCGTTTTCGCGTTCCAGGTAGATTTCAGCGAGCTGATCGTCTTCGACTAGGCCTACTTTGGTTTCATGAGGGGTGGAAGACACATACAATTCTTTGGTCATCGAAACTCCGGTCCCGTGCCGTCAGGCGGCTACGGGATTCACCGGGTGAAGGCAGAAGAAGNNNAATCTTTTGCACTGATCGCATTGCGCTTCGCCAGGTTTGTGACCGCTCTCTCGAGATCCCTGTTCGTCGACATCCGACTCGTCGAGATCAGAGGGGGCCGTTACCCGTCTGGCTGCGCCTTCGCTTCAATCCTGCCCGGCCTCTAGTTGCTCTTCCGGCCGGTGAGTGCCCTCTTTACG
>PKYX01000001.1 GCA_003132825.1 Acidobacteriaceae bacterium | reverse complement strand
ACGGCCTTTACGAAGAAGTATCCTGAAGCGAAGCTGCGCATCGTTGAAGAAACAACACCGATCCTGGTCGAAAGCCTCCGGGGACTGTCGATCGATCTTGCGATTCTTGCCCTCCCTCTGCGTCACAAAGACCTGGAACTGGTTCCCCTTCGCACCGAACCACTCTTCGCCGTGCTGCCCAAGAATCATCCCCTTGCCGCTACCGAATCGCTTGCCCTCAAGGATCTCCGCGGAGAGTCCTTCGTCATGCTGCGAGACGGCCACTGCTTCCGGGATCTCAGCATCGCTGCCTGCACCCACGCCCGCGTCACACCGCGCATCGCGTTCGAGAGCGGCCAGTTCAGCAGCCTCTTTGGCATGGTCGCTGCTGGCGTCGGCATCTCGCTCGTCCCCGAAATGGCCATCGACACGCACGCTGGCTGTCGCTATGTGCGCCTCAGCGATGCGCGCGCGACGCGCACCATCGTCGCTGCCATTCTGCGCGGACGCAGCTTCAATCGCGTCCAGCAGGCCTTCTTGTCGGGGATTAGCGCGGCCGCCCAATTGGCAGCGCATTGAAAGCGTGCATCTCTAAACACGAGGATCACGCGCGGTCTGATCACGCGATTGCACAGTTGCAAGATAGAAGCAGCTCCTCCGCCTTCGTAGGACGCCGACGGCGGAGGAGCTGTTTTAGTGTGAATCCGGCTGTTATCCAGACGACCAGTCGCCGCTCTTACCTTTTGCTCGGCTCCCGGCCCGCTGGCTGCTGTCTCTGCTGCAACTGCTGCGCCTGCTCTTGGTGTCTTTGCTGCAATTGTTGCGTCTGCTGTTGATGGCTCTGTTCGACTTGCTGTCTCTGCGTGTCACTCGCCTTCTGTTTATCCAGATTCACGTGCTCCTGGTCCTGCTTCTGCTGGAGCTTCTGCCGCTCTTTGTCCTGCTGCGCGCTTAGCTTTTCCTGCTGTTTCTGGTATTGCCGGTCCAGCTTCGCATTCCCCGTGTTTGGCGGGGTCGGACGTTCCGCAGGCGGAAGATCATTCGGATGGATTGCCGGGTGGGCTGGCGATGCAGCACCACCATGATTTTCCCCCGCTTTGTAAGGAGCGCCTGCGTCTCTCGCTTGTACGACTCCGTGACCAGTAAAGTCGCCTGGTTTCTCGGTGGCCGCGATCGGCGGCTTTCCATGGTTAGCCGACGCCCGCAACTCCGGGTTGCCGCGCGCAGCTTGCACGTGTTCATTTTGCGCGGCTACAGGCGGAATGTGCCGATCATGTTCCGCCGCTTCCTCTTGAGGTGTTGGACGCGCGGTGATTCCTCCGTTGCCTCCGTTGTAACTCACTCGATTGATTGTGGTGTTATTGACCACCGTGGTGTTGTAAACATTGTGAATATCAGTGACGTTCACATTCAGGACAGCGCGGTTATAGAAGAAGTGTCCATTGTCCCAACGCCCGCCGGCAAAGCCCACTCCAAAATAACCGAAGCCATAGTTGATCCCANNCGTCGGCCCCCAGTAGCCCTCATGAAAAATAAACGCCTCACCACCCCAACCCCACCAGCCGGGGGTCCAGAGGAAACCAACCTCGGGGGCAAGTACCCAGGTGCCAGGCACCCAGTAGTAATCAGTAACATCGTCATCCCAATACCAATACCCCGGCGTCCACAGATAGCCATCGCCTGGGCAAACCGGTTGCTCATACACCGGCAGTGCAGGCGGACCAATGGTGATCGCTACCCTGAATTGCCCGAATGACGCCGCTGACATGGCTAGTACCACCAAGCCGACCGACAGCGAACGAAGCGTCACCGAACGGATCGTTGAATTGATGCGCATTTTTCCCTCTTGCCCACTCATCCTTCGCTTCCCCGGTAATGCTCTACGGCTGCGGGTTTCGAGGATTGATGGGCTGGAGACCGGTCGTTAATCCATAAGCTGGCGGTGGTCGTGGCGGCGACAGCCTTGGTGCAAAGGACACGCTGCGTGATCACCGTACCAGGAGTCCGCCAATGGTAGCTATACACTGGGCAGCTGCCATATACGGTATTTGCTGTAGAAGGAAAATTAATTAACTCTCACGTCAGAGCGTCGCGCTGCAATCGATTATTCGTGAATCGCATGGACTGTCGGCGAAACGGTCGCGTAAACTGAGCATGCATCAGCGAAGCATACTCAACCTCTTTATCGCCAACCCGACGCAAGATTGCGCTGGGCGGCTGACGTTTGCTCCGCGAACCGGAGAAACTGCATGCATTCTTTGACACGTCGTGATTTCATACGGATCGGCGCGGGTTCCATGGCTGCCGGAGCCGCCGTGAAAAATACGTTGTTGGAGCCGGCCGCTCTATGGGGCGCCGGCCGCGCCGTAGCGCCGAGTGATCGCGTCCGATTTGCCTCGATCGGCACGGGCACACGTGNNGACAGCCGTCACGAGGCGGCTCAAGAGGCCGTGCAGAAGCAGGTACCCGCAACGCGCAGTTATCGCGAGATCTTGGACCGCAAGGATGTGGACGCCGTGATCGTAGCCATCCCTGACCACCAGCATCGCCGCGTTGTGGTGGATGCCTGCGCCGCTGGCAAGGACGTGTACTGCGAAAAGCCGATGTCGCATACGGTGGAAGACGGCTTCGCCATGGTGGATGCGGTACGCAAGGGAAATCGTATCTTTCAGGTGGGCAGCCAGCGCGTT
>PKYX01000317.1:475-2985 GCA_003132825.1 Acidobacteriaceae bacterium | reverse complement strand
CTACCACACGCCCAGCCAAGCCAGCTTCATCGAACTACCTCTGGTCACGAGGCCCTGAGAGACTACGGGAAACACGACTTTTCCCGAGACATGGGTCCGACCCACTGACCGCAGGGAATGGTAATCCCCTGCCTGAAGGTTGAGCCGCTATCGCGCCGCTTGCGCCGGCACCGCCTTCATCCCGGGGCGCAACCACCAGATGATTCCCCCGGCGATGACCAAACAAATCGAGATCAGTTGTGTTCCCGTCATGGCACCGCCAAAGACTTCGCCGCGGCCGGGGTCACCGCGCAGGAATTCAAGAAAGAAACGGGCCACTCCGTACAGCATGAAAAAGGCGCCCACCACTTGCCCGTCGAATTTTCTGCGGTTCAGCAGCCAGGTCAGAATGAAGAAATTCGCCACTTCGACGGCCGACTCGAAAAGCTGGGTAGGCTCGAGCGCCTGGTTCAGAGGAGTGCCGACTAGGGCCGCAGCCAGCGGATTGGTAAAGGTCACCCCCCAAAAAAAATGAGTGGGTTTGCCCCAACAGCATCCCGCGGCAAAACACCCGAGTCGCCCGACGGCGTGCCCCAATGCGAGTCCAGGCGCAAACGCATCGCAGGTGGCGAGCGGAGGCATACGGTGTCGGCGCACGTACCAGGCTGCCGCCGCAAATCCGCCGATCAGACCGCCGGAAAAGACTCCCCCCGCCTGCAGCGTGTTCAGAGTGAAAATGTCACCCGGATGCGCGGCGTAGATGCTCCAATCGTTGATGATGTAAAGAATTTTCGCGCCCACGATGCCGCACAGAACCACCACAATCCCCAGGTTCCATGCGTCGTCCCCATTGATCCCAAGCTTCTCGGAATTGCGGACACTGATCCACAGCCCGATCAGCACCCCCAGAGACACCAGAAACCCGTAGGTAGGCAGGTTGAAATTGCCGATATGAAAGAGTCGAGGAAACACTGTTTCGTTGGATGCAGACCGGCCAGAATTTGTTACGGCCAGTTTAGCAGGGAATGTCGCTCGGCGTCAGAACCTACAAGGCTATGGAACGGAAGGTGGCAGTACCCTCGAATCGCAGAAACAGGCGCGGTCGCAACCGAGCCAATGACGATCGAGGCACACCCCAAAGGCTACAAAACGCGTCGCTTTCGGCGGTGGTGCCGGGAGCGAGCTAGACAAAAGTCGACCCACTAGACCGTGTGGTGGGCCGAGAATGAACCCGTCGGTAGACGATGGGAACCCGCCGAGACCCTTTAGGCATCTCCGCGTGGCGGAGCACTGCACACCGGATCAAATTTTCGAGTCAAGCTCCCGTTCATTCGGTGTTGGTTCAAAAATCGGTTACCACCATCACCAACCTCGCAGGTCGACTTTCAAGTTGGATGCTAGGGGAAAGCCGGCAGCATTGGCAAGAGGGCAGGGCAAAAAAGTTGGCACTTGGCTTGCCAGGCAGTTCTGAGGAGGGCACCTTCCGGCCAGCAGTCGCCAAGGACCGCGTGCGGTCAGAAGTCCAATCGCTGCTTCCTGTGAGCGCGGTTCCGTTTCCCGGCGGCGAGAGCTGGACACCAAGGTGGTGTAGGCCGGACCGTGATCGGCGGCAAAGGCCGGGCCCTGGCGCAGGGAAAACCCAAGCCGTTCTGAAGAAGACAAGTTAAACAGACAAATCAGCTTGGCGACACTATCCCGCCCGACGCTTCTCCTCGAGCACTTCATCCAGCGCATCCACTAAGTGATGCGCTCGCTTCAAATATTCCACCGCGCCACCATCCTGATTGCGCTTCAGCAAGTGATATTCATCGGCAATATTCAGCGCCGCCAAGACGGCCAGCCGTGCCGTGTCCACCGTATGAGTCTGTTCCGCTACGGCACGCATTTTCGAGTCCACATACTCCGCGAGTTTCAGGATGTATTCCGCATCCGAGCCTCGCAGGTTGTAGCCCTGATCGAAAATTTCCACCCGCACGCTATGGCTGCCGGTGTCTTTCTCCAGCTGCTGTTTCGTGGCAGTTGCCATGCTGGTTGTGCTCCTCTCGCACTGGACGTGGTCGTGGCATCGGTTCTTGCGGTTCGTTTGCGCCGGGGCAGACGAGTCCGATCTAGCTTGCGGCCTGCTCTTCCGCTAAGGTCTCGATCTGCGCGAGCATTTTCTCCACCCGCCCGCGAATCTCCTCGCGCTCCCTGCGCAGCCGGACGATCTCGCGCCGCAGGCCCTCGGCTTCTTCCTCGCGTTCTTCCAGCTGTTCGCGCAGGCGCGTGACATCCCGCTCCGCTGCGCCTCGCGCCTCGTGCGCCGACTTGTACAGCTCAATGGTGCGATAAACCTTCTCTTCCAGAACCTGGAAATCGTCAGCCGGAACCTGTGCCGGCAACTCTTCTGCCAATTTGAGGGACATGATGGCACTTCCTCACAGAATTTTCTAACTTCAGCGCAGTATACCCCAGAATCCTGTGGACAAATTACTCAAAGGATTACCCCGCAGGGACTAAGCTCTGGCCCGTCCAACCCGAGCGCAGCTCGA
>PKYX01000317.1:0-453 GCA_003132825.1 Acidobacteriaceae bacterium | reverse complement strand
GCGCGCATTCGAAAAGATGGTAGATCGAGTTACCCGGCCAGGTTGGGGAACTCAGGACTTCCTCGAGTGGGCACGTGCCGCGGACCAACTTGAAAGTATTCCGGAACACCAGTTCGTGCAGCTGACGAACCAAGGCGCGGTATTCGTAACCCGTATTGACTCGGAATCGCTCAGAGAATCCGTCGCAGCGTTCACACATTACCGGGCGCACCCTTTCCCCAGGAATACCTGGAATCGCTTANNACCTTGGATCCGACCCGACTGCCGTTATCCGCGCAGTTTCCGCAGCCGCTCGGCTGCCGCATCGAGCGTTTCGTTCCGCTTGCAAAAGGCAAACCGAACCTGCTGCGCTCCGTCCCGCGGATCCCGATAAAAACTCGACCCTGGCACTGCCGCCACACCAACCTCTCTGACCAGATGCCGAGTAAACGCCAAGTCATCAGCGAAACCGAA
>PKYX01000476.1:15904-19446 GCA_003132825.1 Acidobacteriaceae bacterium | reverse complement strand
GTGGTCTCCCGCTGGTTGGTGATGCCCAGCGCCACCACCTGGTCGAGCGTGATCCCGGCCTGGGCGAGCGCCTCGGGGGCGATCCGCTCGAGGTTGCGCCAGATCTCCACCGCATCGTGCTCGACCCATCCCGACTGCGGAAAAATTTGTTCAAATTCACGCTGCGCCACGGACTTGATCGCACCTTCGTGATCGAACAGAATGGCCCGTGAGCTCGTGGTTCCCTGGTCTAAGGCCAGAATGTATGGCAAGAACGCCTCCTTGGCTACGTCCCTCGGGTACTTTCGCTGGCTGCGGCTCGAGGTAGAAAGCGGCGGATTCCGAAATCATAAACAGCGGCACCCACCAGCCCGCCGAGCAAGGGCGCCGCCACAGGCACCCACCACACCCGATCGCCGCTTGAGATGCCGTTATTGCGAAAGCCGGCGACCATGGTGAACAGGCGCGGTCCAAAGTCCCGGGCCGGATTGATCGCATAGCCGTGCATCCCGCCAAAACTCATGCCGATGGCAACCACCACCAGTCCGATCATCAACGGCGCCAGGTTCGCTCCCGGGGGCGCATTCCGTTCGTCGGTGATGGCGAGGATTAAGAGAAGGAGCAAGGCAGTGCCAATGACCTGATCCAGAAAGCCGGCCTGGGGCATCCCCGGAAAAGCGGGGAAGGTAGTAAAGACACCAGCCGTCTTTTCCAAGTACGGATCCACCTGATGAAAGGCCGGTAGGTAGTTTCGATACACCAAAGCCGCCGCCACGAAGGCTCCCGCCGTCTGAGCGATGGAGTAAGGGACCACTTTGCGCCAAGGGAAACCCCGGAATGCCGCGAGCGCCACGGTCACGGCCGGATTCAGGTGCGCGCCCGACACCCTCCCCGCGACGTAAACTCCCATGGTCACACCCAGTCCCCAGCCCAGCGTGATATTGGTGTAGCCGCCATGAATCAGTTCTCCCGGATGAGCGGTGGGAAACAGAACCACCATGGCGACGACACCGGTGCCAAACAGGATCAATACGAAGGTGCCGAGAAATTCAGCAACCAGTTCCGCCCACAGCGTAGGCTTCGCGACCATCGGTTCGCCTTGCCCTTTCCTGGAATCTGCCTGAACACCGCGGAGTAGTCTAACAACGAATCCGATCCCGCGGAGTTCGAAATTGACCGAAGTCACTGAGCCGATGGAACCGCAGGTTGAGGTCCGGAGGGGCGTACTCGTGCCTTACGGGGTGCTCGTCCCTAATGGGGTGAATACGATCCGCGGGACAGCCTTGTCTCTGATGTAATCTTGGTTTGTAGCGAGATTATTCCGGCACAGCCTTCTCTGGAGAGAACGAGGCGACCGATGAGTGAGGAGAATTCTTCGTCGATGGAGCAAGGTGGCCCCTGGTACAAGGATGCAGTCATATACCAGATACATGTACGTAGTTTCTACGACAGCAATGGAGACGGCATTGGCGACTTCCAGGGCTTGGCGCAGAAAATCGACTATCTTCACGATTTGGGCGTCAACGCAATCTGGTTGATGCCATTCTTTCCCTCCCCCCTGCGCGATGACGGCTATGACATTTCCGACTACACTTCCGTGCACTCGAACTACGGAACACTGGATGATTTTAAGAAGTTTTTAACCAGCGCCCACGAGAGCGGGATCAAGGTCATCATCGAGCTGGTGTTAAATCACACCTCCGATCAACACCCGTGGTTTCAGGAGTCGCGGAGTTCCGGGGATAACCCGCACCGCGATTGGTACGTGTGGAGCGACACCGACACAAAATATCGGGGAGCGCGCATTATTTTTCTCGATACCGAAATGTCAAACTGGGCATGGGATCCGGTTTCGAAGTCCTACTACTGGCACCGTTTCTTCAGCCACCAGCCGGATCTGAATTTTGAGAACCCAGCGGTGCGGGAGGAGCTATGGAAGGTCGTCAAATTCTGGTTGGCAGTCGGCGTGGACGGTTTCCGCTTGGATGCCGTTCCCTACCTGGTCGAAAGGGAAGGGACATCCTGCGAAAACTTGCCGGAGACGCACGCGATTCTCAAAGATCTGCGGCGCAGAATTGATGCAGAATTCCCCGGAACCATGCTCTTGGCGGAAGCCAACCAATGGCCGGCCGACCTGCGTCCCTATTTCGGCGATGGCGACGAGTTTCATATGGCGTTCCACTTCCCGCTGATGCCCAGAATGTTCATGGGACTGAAGCTCGAAGACCGTAAACCGATCACGGAGATTCTGCAGCAGACCCCGGAAATACCTTCGGCATGCCAGTGGTGTTTGTTCCTCCGCAACCATGACGAACTGACACTGGAAATGGTCACGGATGTGGAACGCGACTACATGTATGACGTATTCGCCGGAGACAAAGTGATGCGCCTGAATCTCGGTATCCGGCGCCGGCTTGCTCCTTTGCTGGATAACGACCGAAGACGCATCGAGCTCATGAACGGAATGCTGATGTCCCTGCCGGGAACTCCGATCATCTATTATGGCGATGAAATCGGCATGGGGGACAACGTCCACCTCGGCGATCGCAACGGCGTGCGAACCCCCATGCAGTGGAACGGTGGCTGGAACGCCGGCTTTTCCGCCGCAGATCCCGAAAGCCTTTATTCGCCTCTCATTCTGAACCCCGTCTACGGGTATCAGGCGATCAACGTTCAATCCCAAAAGCGTTCCGAACATTCCCTGTTGTCTTGGATGCAGCGCCTGATCCGGGTGCGCCGGTCGACTCCGGCATTTGGGCGAGGCTCGATCGAATTCCTCTATCCTGCCAATCATCGCGTGCTGGCTTATGTGCGTCAGATTGAGCGGGAAACGGTTTTGGTGGTAAACAATCTTTCGAGCGCAGCCCAAGCGGTCGAACTTGATCTGCGCCGCTACAAAGGGAATATTCTCATTGAGCTGTTCGGCAGGAACATTTTTCCGCGGGTGGGCGATCTACCCTATCTGTTGACCATGGGGCCTTATCAGTTCTATTGGTTTCGTCTGCGACGGATCTGAAAGTTGCGGCGGATTCTAAGAACCAACGTCACAAGAGACGCGAAGAAACGGTTTTTCATTCCACACGGAGCTCACATTGGTTGAGGAAAGCATTNNTTCTCAAGAGCTTCGCGCGCGAAAGAGTTGTCATTATCAATGCCGACGGCGGATCACGGGATGGAACACCGGATCTGATCACGGGAGCTTCCATCAGTGACGTGCGCCGTGTCTCCAATGTTCACGCCTTGCGCACGCTCCACTCGATCAGCACCCAGTATTCGTCTTCTCCCGAGGCGGGGACTGCTCTGCGCACAATTCTGGCTGCGGCCGAGCTCTTGCGCGCCAAAGCCTGTGCGGTCGTTTCGCCGGAGTCGGTAAACTTCCAGCCGGATTGGATTGAACGGCTGCTCCGTCCCATCTACTCGGATGGCTTCGACTTCGTCTCCCCGCTCTATCGCCGGCACAAGTTCGAAGGCCTTCTCATGCGGAACCTCCTCTATCCGATGACCCGCGCCATGTATGGAAAGCGGGTCCGCGAACCCTACGCCTCAGAGTTCGGCTTTTCGGC